>JABJNS010000145.1 GCA_018664745.1 Flavobacteriales bacterium
AAAGATGAGTACAAAAGTGAAAACAGCAAGCAAGAAGATATCAAAGGACGATTTTAAAGCAACTATTTTAGCTGATTACAGATTAGCTTCTGAAGTTAGAGAATCTGGAGCACAAGGAAGGAGAGATGTGCTTTCAGGAAAAGGTAGTTTTGGTATTTTTGGTGATGGAAAAGAATTAGCACAAATTGCATTGGCTAAAGTTTTTAGACATGGTGATTTCCGTGCAGGATACTACAGAGATCAAGCATTAATGACTGCTTTGGGGCAATATTCTCCAAAACATATGTTTTCAGCATTGTATGGTGATCCAGAATTAGAAAGAGAGCCATCTTCAGGTTCTCGTCAAATGATGAATCATTTTGGAACTCGTTTTTTAAATGAGGATGGAAGTTGGAAAAACTTAATGGAGCAAAATAATTCAACTTCTGATATGGCTTGTTTGGCTTCTCAATTTCCAAGATTGGTTGGTTTGGCACAAGCATCACAAGTATATAGAGATAACCCAGAATTAGCAAAATCAAAACCAGGATTTACGAATGGTGGTTCTGAAATTGCATGGGCTACAATTGGTAATTCATCTTGTGCTGAAGGGCATTTTTGGGAAGCAGTAAATGCAATTGGGGTATTACAAGTTCCTGCAGTTATCTCTGTTTGGGATGATGGTTACGGAATTTCAGTTGCGAATGATGTACAGATGACAAAATCGGATGTTTCAGAAGTGTTGAAAGGCTTCCAGATGGATGAAAAAGGAGCTGGTTATGATATCGTAAAAGTAAAAGCTTGGGACTATCCTGCATTAATTGCAGCTTATGAAAAAGCAGAAAAATTAGCAAGAGAAAAGCATATTCCTTCTATTATTCATGTTGTAGAAATGACACAGCCAACAGGACATTCTACTTCTGGTTCGCACGCAAGATATAAGAGTAAAGAAAGATTACAATGGGAAATTGATTTTGATTGTAATAAGAAATTTAAGGAATGGATTGTTGAAAGTAGTATAGCTACTTTGGAAGAATTAGATGCAATTGACAAAGAATCAGTTGATTCAGTAAAAAAACAAAAGAAAGAAGCTTGGACAGAATATCAAGCGCCTATAAAAGCAGAATGGAAAGAGTTGTTAGGGATTTTTAATTCTATTTCAGCACAGGTAAATATTCCTGAAATTGCAGAGTGGATTAAAGATATTAATCAATCAGCAATGTTTGGTTTATTCAGAAGAGATTTTATGAGTAAAGCAAGAATTCTTTTAGGAATGATTGTAAGCGAAAAAATTGCTGAAAAAGCAACTTTGCGTAATTTTATTAACAGAATCAATTCTGAAAATTACCAGAGATATAATACAAAATTATACAATGAGACTTCTACTTCAGTACTTAAGGTAGAAGAGGTAAAGCCTACTTATGATGCAAATGCTGAAGAGGTAGATGCAAGAATTATTTTAAGAGATAACTTCCATCATATGTTTGATGCTATACCAGAGGCTATGATTTTTGGTGAAGATGTTGGTAAAATTGGTGGTGTAAATCAAGGAGTAGAAGGATTACAGGAAAAGTTTGGTGAAAGTAGAGTTGCAGATACTGGAATTAGAGAGGCAACTATTATTGGACAAGGAATCGGACTTTCATTAAGAGGATTAAAACCAATTGCAGAAATGCAATATTTGGATTATGTGATTTATGGTTTCCAACCTATGGTGGATGATATTGCATCATTACATTATAGAACACATGGTGGACAAATTACGCCATTAATTATTCGTACTAGAGGGCACAGACTAGAAGGAATCTGGCATTCTGGTTCTCCTATGGGAATGTTATTGAATGGTACAAGAGGAATGTATTTGTGTGTACCAAGAGATATGACAAGAGCTGCAGGGTTCTACAATACTTTAATGCAGTCGAATGATCCTGCAATGGTTATTGAGTGTTTGAATGGATATAGGATTAAAGAAAAATTACCAAATAATATTGGTGAGTTCAGAGTTCCTTTAGGAAAAGTAGAAATTACAAGAGAAGGAAGTGATATTACTTTAGTGACTTATGGTAGTACTTGGAGGGTGGTAATGGATGCTGCTGACCAATTAGAAAGAGCAGGTATTTCTTGTGAGGTAATTGATACACAAACATTAGAGCCTTTTGATTTAACATATGATATTGTAGAGTCTGTTAAGAAAACTAATCGTTTGTTAGTTATTGATGAAGATGTTCCAGGTGGTGCTTCTGCATATATTTTACAAAAGATTGTAGAAGAACAAGATGCTTATAATTTCTTAGATTCGGAACCACAAACTTTAGCTGCTAAAGCTCACCGTCCTCCATATGGTAAGGATGGTGATTATTTTACAAAACCATCTGCAGAAGATATTTTTGAAAAAGTTTATGGAATGATGAGTGAAGTAAATCCAACTAAATTTCCATCATTATACTAAATGAAAAAAACTACTGAATCGGATTCTAATTATGATGCTTTAGAGTTAATGAGTACTGCTGATTTACTCACAAACATTAATAGAGAAGATAAAACAGTAGCGCTTTCGGTTGAGGAACAAATTCCTCTGATAGAACAACTAATTAATGCAATCGTTCCCAAAATGAAAAAAGGGGGACGATTGTTATATTTAGGAGCAGGTACTTCTGGTAGATTAGGAATTGTTGATGCTTCAGAATGCCCCCCAACCTTTGGAGTTGATCATGGTTTAGTTGTTGGGATTATGGCAGGTGGAGATAAGGCAATGCGTAAAGCAGTAGAATTTGCAGAGGATAGTACTACTCTTGGTTGGGAAGATTTGTTAGAGCAAAATATAAATACAAATGATGTAGTTGTTGGTATTGCAGCATCTGGTACTACTCCTTATGTTATTGCTGCACTTAAAAAATGTCAAGAGGAAAATATTACTACTGGCTGTATAGTTTGCAATGGGAATTCTCCTCTTTCAAAAGTTGCTGATTATCCTGTTGAGGTAGTAGTTGGTCCTGAGTTTGTTACTGGAAGTACAAGAATGAAATCAGGGACTGCTCAAAAGTTGGTGCTGAATATGATTTCCACTTCTGTGATGATACAATTAGGTAAAGTGAAAGGGAATAAGATGGTAGATATGCAACTTTCAAATAATAAATTAGTGGATAGAGGAACTAAAATGATAATGCAAGAAATTGAAGTAGATTATGAAACTGCTAATGCTCTATTAAAACAATTTGGTTCTGTCCGTAATGCTGTAGATAAATATAATGAATAAAGAAAAGTTAGCAAAGGGAATGATGTGGCTTTCAGGATTTTCTATGTCTGTATTTTTTTCAGCAATTACTTTGTATGCAGGTTTTAATAATGTGCGTAAGGCAGACGATTATACTTTTTTGATAATTGGATTATTGTTAATCCCTGCTATTTTCTTTTTTGCTTATAAAGGGTTTAAAATTATTTTGGACGCTATTTTTCAAAAGTAAATTTATTTGCTCTCGTCATTTGTCTTTTCCCTGGAGGTCCATCTAAAACTACAATTTCAAAGCCAACCGCTTTCATAGTTCGTTTTACCACTCCTTTTGCGCAATAGGTAACCAAGAATCCATCTTTTTTTAGTAGGTTGTACATATTCTGGAAAACTTCTTCATTCCATAAGTGTGGTTGTTTTTCAGGGGAAAAAGCATCAAAATAAATGATATCGAATTGTGTATCACTTTTATAATTTTCTAGAGAAATTTTGTTTTTTGTAAGCTTAAAAAAATCATTGATTTTATTTCCTTTTTCCCAGCTGCATTCGTGTAGTTTTAGTAATTCGGATTTGTCTTCTCCTATTAGATCAGTAAAGTTTAGCTCGATATAACTTTCTTTAGGAACAGGATAGAGCTCAATTCCATGATAATTAATAGTAATGTTTTTTTGCTTTGCTTTTTGTGCAGTCAGCAAAGCGTTTAGTCCTGTTCCAAAGCCAACTTCTAATATATTAAACTGACTTTTATTTTCTGCTAAAAGCCCGTTTTTAATAAAAACATGTTCAGCCTCAACAATTGCTCCATGTTTTGAGTGATATGTTTCATTTATCTCAGGATTAAAAATAGAGTGAGAGCCATCATTAGTTGTTACAAGTTTGTTCTTCATTATTTATATTTGCCTGCAAATGTAGATTATTTAATAGAAAATAGTTTGTGAAAATATATTCTTATATTGGTGTTAAAATTAGTTTTTTTTGTTTTGAACGCATAAGATTATTTTGATAAATTAATTTATTTCTTGACTTCAGTATTTTTTTAACTTATATTTGTGGCGTTAAAATAATTAATAATTAATCATTAACAGATATGAAAAAATTTTTTACACTTTGTTTAGGAATTGCGATAGCAGTTTCTTCTTATGCATCTCACCTTATGGGTGGGCAAATTTCAGCAACTCATTTGAGTTCTGATACAGCTGGTTCACATTATTATTTAGAATTGGATGTTTATAGAGATACTTTAGGTATTCCAATGTCTTTGAATCAGTCTGTTGATGTTTTTGTATTAGACACTTCAGGTAATTATAGTTTATTATTTTCTCAAAGTTTAACTTTTGGAGTTGGAGGGCCTGTTTCATCTATGTCATCTGTATATGGTGTAGAAGTGTATCATTTTGTAGATACTATTACATTTCCGGCAAATGGATATTATATGGTTAAATGGAATAATTGTTGTAGAAATGGTGCAATTATTAATATTACTAATCCAAATAATTATGGATTTACATTGAGGACCGCTATGTATCCTTATACTGACTCATCGGGTGTTGTTTGGCCAAATAATAATAATTGTTTCGATAATTCTCCTGTTTTTTA
>JABJNS010000146.1 GCA_018664745.1 Flavobacteriales bacterium
ATCGAATTGAATAATTTCATCCAGTCTATTTCTGAACTCAGGTGAGAATAGTTTATTAAGACTATTCATTGCATCAGACTCATTAGACTGATCACTAAAACCAATATTTCTTTTTGCGAGCATCTCAGCACCTACATTGGTAGTCATAATAAGGATAACGTTGCGGAAATCTGCTTTTCTGCCGTTATTGTCTGTTAAAACACCAGCATCCATTACCTGGAGAAGAATATTAAATATATCAGGATGTGCTTTTTCAATTTCATCTAATAAAACTACAGAATAGGGTTTTCTTCTTACTTTTTCAGTGAGCTGCCCACCCTCTTCATAACCTACATAGCCAGGAGGAGCTCCTACCAAACGGCTTACAGCAAATTTTTCCATGTACTCACTCATATCTAATCTGATAAGTGATTCCTGTGAGTCAAACATTTCTTCTGATAAAGCTTTTGTTAATTGAGTTTTTCCAACTCCAGTAGGGCCTAAAAAAATAAATGATCCAATTGGTTTGTTTGGGTCTTTTAAGCCAACTCTATTTCTTCTGATAGCTTTTACGACTTTCTCAACAGCCTCATCTTGTCCAATAATTTTACCTTTAATGTTATCGGTCATAGAGGATAGCTTCTTTCTTTCTTGTGAGGCTACTCTGTTTACAGGAATTCCTGTCATGATAGAAACCACATCTGCCACATTTTCTTCTGATACAGTTTCCTTGTGTGCTTTTAATTCTTTCTCCCAGATGTTTTTGGCATGTTCCAGCTGAGCGGCATGCTTCTTTTCATTGTCTCTAAGCTCAGCAGCAATTTCAAATTTTTGTTTTTTAATTGCATCCTTCTTTTTAATAGTTATTTGCTCTAGCTCTTCTTCTAAATCAGTAATATTCTTAGGTACAATAATGTTAGTAATATGCACTCTTGAGCCTGCTTCATCTAATGCATCTATTGCTTTGTCTGGTAAGAATCTATCATTCATATATCTATCGGTAAGTATTACACAGGATTTGATAGCGTCATCAGTATAGCTTACGTTATGGTGCTCTTCATATTTGAACTTGATGTTTGTAAGAATTTCTATAGTTTCATCAATTGAGGTAGGTTCAACCATTACTTTCTGAAATCTTCTTTCTAAAGCTCCATCTTTTTCAATATGCTGACGATATTCGTCTAAAGTTGTGGCGCCAATACATTGTAGCTCACCTCTTGCTAGGGCAGGCTTAAACATATTGGAGGCATCTAACGACCCTGAGGCACCACCAGCACCAACTAGAGTATGTATTTCATCAATGAATAAAATAATATCAGGATTCTTTTCTAATTCGTTAATGATACCTTTCATTCTTTCTTCAAATTGCCCTCTATATTTTGTGCCGGCAACTAATGCGGCTAAGTCAAGCATTATGATTCTCTTGTTGAATAATATTCTAGAAACTTTTCTTTGTACTATTCTTAAAGCTAATCCTTCTGCAATTGCAGACTTACCAACTCCAGGCTCACCAACAAGTATGGGGTTATTCTTTTTCCTTCTACTCAATATTTGTGAAACTCTTTCTATTTCTTTATGTCTTCCAACTATTGGATCTAGCCTTCCTTCAGTAGCATATTTTGTTAAGTCTCTTCCAAAGTTATCCAAAACTGGAGTTGCACTTTTTGAAGTTGATTTTGGTTTTTCTGGAGTTGCTGGTCCAAAAATATCATCATCATTTTCTTCATCATCACCTAATGGCTCATCATGTTTTGAGCTAATGTCAATATTGTGAGTTTCGTATTCCTCTAAGATGATTTCATAGTTAAGATGAAGGTGTTTGAATGATATAGTTACTATATTGCTTTCGTCAAGTAGGATTGCAAGTAGAATATGAATTGTTTTTATTTCATCTTCTCCCAAATTTTTCCTTTCCATTATTGATTTTTTAAGAATTCTTTCTGTTTGTTTCTTGAAATCAATACTATCTTTATCAATATTTACTCTGCTATCTCTTTTTTTGATGTTACTTTCAATGATAACACGCAAGTCCTTTGGGTCAATTCCTAATCCTTTTAATGTATCTATTGCAGTACCGCCACCTTCTCGTAAGATGCCTAAAAACAGGTGTTCAACACCTATACTTTCTCCGCCTAATCTAATTACCTCCTCTCTTACATAGGTAAAAACATCCTTCATTCTGTTCGAAAATCCTGTATTCATAACTTGTTGTTTTTAATTTGAACTAAATCTTTTGCAAGATACCTACTAAAATCGCACATTCTACAATAGTATTGATTCATTTTTTTTAACAAATATTGTTCATAACTTAAGCGTTAAAAATTGAATGAATTACTATCATAAAATACGCAAATTTCTTTAATTTGTTACCTTAACGAAAAAAGATAAAAAATATGTCATTAGGCGAAAAAATAATTCCTATCAATATTGAGGAAGAGATGAAATCAAAGTACATTGATTATTCAATGTCAGTTATTGTCTCAAGAGCTTTACCAGATGTTAGAGATGGGTTAAAACCGGTACATAGAAGAGTTTTGTTCGGAATGCATGAATTAGGAATTAAGTCGAATACAGCTTATAAGAAATCAGCAAGAATTGTAGGGGAGGTGCTTGGTAAGTTCCATCCGCATGGTGACACATCTGTTTATGATGCTATGGTGCGTATGGCTCAACCATGGAGTTTGCGTTATATGCTGGTTGATGGGCAAGGGAATTTTGGTTCTGTTGATGGCGATAATCCTGCAGCAATGCGTTATACAGAAGCTAGAATGCGTAAAACGGCTGAGGATATGCTGATGGATATTGATAAAGAAACAATTGATTGGAACTTAAATTTTGATGATACTTTAAAAGAACCATCTGTTTTGCCAGCAAGATTGCCTGCATTGCTTTTAAACGGTACAACTGGTATTGCGGTAGGTATGGCAACTAATATGCCTCCACATAACATTACTGAGGTTGTGAACGGTACATTGGCTTATATTGAAAAGAGAGGAAATTTAGAGGTTGCTGATTTGATGGAATATGTAAAAGCTCCTGATTTCCCTACTGGAGGAACTATTTATGGTTATGATGGTGTGCGTTCGGCATTTGAAACTGGTAGAGGTAGGGTAGTAATTAGAGGGAAAGTGAGGTTTGAGGAAACTGGAACTAGAGAGCAGATTATTGTTGAGGAGATTCCTTACATGGTGAATAAAGCCAATATGATTAAACAAACTGCTGATTTAGTTAATTCTAAGAAGTTAGAAGGTATTGCTGATATTAGAGATGAATCAGATAGAAATGGAATGCGTATTGTTTATGATTTAAAGCGTGATGCAATTCCTAATATTGTGTTAAACAAATTGTATAAGTACACTGCTCTACAGTCTTCATTTTCAGTAAATAACATTGCTTTAGTTAAAGGTAGGCCACAGTTATTGAATTTAAAAGAATTGATTGGTCATTTTGTTGATCATAGACATGAAGTTTTAGTTAGAAAAACTAAATATGAATTAGCTGCTGCTGAAAAGAGGGCGCATATTCTAGAAGGTTTATTAATTGCATTGGATAATTTAGATGCAGTTATTAAATTGATTCGTTCTTCTCGTACTCCTGAGGATGCTAGAAACGGGTTAATTAATAACTTTAAATTATCTGAAGTACAAGCAAGAGCAATTCTCGATTTAAGATTACAGAAGCTTACTGGACTTGAGATGGACAAGATTAAAGCAGAACATGCTGAAATCATGGAAAAAATTAAGCACTTAAATTTAATTCTATCTGATGAGAATTTAAGATATACTATGCTTGCTGATGATTTGAAAGAAGTAAAAGAAAAGTATGGTGATGAAAGAAGATCAACTATTGAGTACTCTTCTTCAGAAGTAAGTATTGAAGATATGATACCAAATGAGGAAGTATTGATTACAATTTCTCATTTAGGATATGTAAAAAGAACTTCATTAAGTGAATACCGTTCTCAAAATAGAGGAGGGGTAGGAAGTAAAGGTGCTACCACTAGAGATGAGGATTTTGTAGAAGAAATGGTAATGGCAAATAATCATGATTACATGTTATTCTTTACTGAGCAAGGTAGATGTTTCTGGTTGAAAGTATACGAAATTCCAGAAGGAGGAAAGACAGCTAAGGGTAGAGCTATTCAGAATATGATTAACTTACCTAAGGATGATAAAGTGATGGCTTACATCAATACTAAGGACTTAAAAGATGAGGAGTATATCAATTCTCATTATATAGTAATGTGTACTAAGAAAGGGGTAATTAAAAAGACTTCTTTGGAGCAGTATTCTCGTCCTAGAACGAATGGTATTAATGCAATTACTATCCGTGAAGGAGATCAGTTATTAGAAGCAAAAATGACTACAGGTAATTCTCAAATTATGATGGCCGTTAAGTCTGGTAAATCTATTCGATTTGAAGAAGAAAAAGTAAGATCAATGGGGCGTACTGCTGCTGGTGTAAGAGGAATTAGATTACCTTCTGAAGATGATGAAGTTGTTGGTATGATTTGTATTAATGACATGGAATCATCTGTTTTAGTAGTTTCAGAAAACGGTTACGGTAAGCGTTCGGCAGTTGAAGATTACAGAATAACTAATAGGGGAGGTAAAGGAGTTAAAACAATTAATGTAACTGAAAAAACTGGTGGACTAATTGCTCTTAAAAATGTAAGTGATGCTGATGATTTGATGGTTATCAATAAATCAGGTGTTACAATTAGAATTGGTGTAGATACTTTAAGAGTAATGGGTAGAGCAACTCAAGGAGTTAAAATTATCCGATTAAGAGATGAAGACAGTATTGCTTCAGTTGCTAAAGTTTCCAAATGGGAAGAAGAGGAAGTTGTATTCTTAGATGAAGATGGAAATGTAATTGAAGCTGAAGTAGTTGAAGGTGCTGAAACGCCAGAAACAAATGAAACTTCAACTGAAGAAAATACAGAAGATAATAATACGAACGAAACAACTGAAGAAAATGAAGAAAACTAATTTTTTTGCGGCAGCATTACTGTTTGCAACTACTCTAGTAGCACAGGATATTACTGAAACTACTTTAGTAAAAGAAGCAAGTTCTAACCCTATGGATATTCCTTATGAGAAATGGGAATTACCAAATGGATTGAAGGTATTAATTCATGAAGATCATTCTGACCCTATTGTACAGGTGCATGTTACTTATCATGTAGGGAGTAATAGGGAGGCAGCTGGTAAATCAGGATTTGCTCACTTTTTTGAGCATATGATGTTTCAAGGATCTGAGCATGTAGCGGATGAAAGGCACTTTAAAATTGTAAGTGATGCAGGAGGGTCAATGAATGGAAATACTACTTCTGATAGAACGGTTTATTTTCAAACTGTACCTACTAATTATTTAGAAACTGCTTTATGGTTAGAGGCTGATAGAATGGGTTTTATGCTAAATGCAGTAACTCAAGAAAAGTTTGAAAACCAAAGAGATGCCGTTAAAAATGAAAAGTACCAAAATCAAATTAATCGCCCGTATGGAATGAGTTCTGAAATTTTAGGCCAAACTCTGTATCCGCCTTCACACCCGTATAATTGGCCAGTTATTGGTTATGTTGATGATTTAGATAGAGCAACTTTACAAGACTTGAAAGACTTCTTTTTAAGATGGTATGGTCCTGACAATGCAATATTAACTATTTCAGGAGATGTTACTTCTGAAGAGGTTATGCCTTTGGTTGAAAAGTACTTTGCTTCTATTAATAGAGGAACAAAACCAGTAAGAAGACAAAAAGCAAGTACACCAAGATTATCATCAGATGTGTATACAGGGTATACTGATAATGTATATTTACCTTTAACTGATATTGTTTTCCCTACCGTACCTAACCATCATAAGGATGAACCAGCTTTAGATATGTTAGCAGCTTTAATGGGAGATGGAAATAATTCTATTTTTTATAAGAACTTTGTAAAAACTGAAAAAGCAATTCAAGCTTCAGTAAGTCATCCTTGTCGTGAATTGGCAGGGGAGTTCCACTTTACTGTACTTACTTATCCTGATTGGCAGGAAGATCCAGGTATTTACTTCAATAATATTGAGGCAGATATCAGAAATACAATTGCTGAATGGGAGGAAAAAGGGTTTACTGATGAGGAATTAGCTATGGTAAAAACTGAGATGGAAACTATGATGATTAGCCAAAAAACTTCCGTTTCTTCTAAAGCGTCTGCTATATCATCTATGGAGTGGTTAGGTAGAGGAAAGAATAACATTGCAAGTTCTATACAACAATATCAAAAAGTAACTAGAGAGGATGTAATGCGTGTGTTCAATAAATACATCAAAAACAAAAAAGCAGTAATTGCTACTGTTCGTCCTAAAAGCCCATTTGTTAAGGAGTTAGATTCTATCATTAGTATTAATCCTAATGCTAACTTAATGTTGAAAGAGGACCCACAATACCAAGGTTTAGTATATAATCGTCCTGTGGATGATTTTGATAGGACTGTGCAGCCAACTGCAGGAGCTCCTAAAGCACCTCAAGTACCAAAGTACTATAAAACTATTTTTGATAATGGTATTCATGTAATAGGAACACAAACTTCAGAAACGCCTAAGGTTTATTTAAGGCTAACACTTAATGGAGGTTCGCTTTTAGAAGAAGCTAAAAAAGTTGGTTTGGCTGATTTTACTGCAAGTATGATGAATGAAAGTACTAAGAATAAGGATGCTGAAGCTATTAGTGTTGCTTTAAGAAAGTTAGGGAGTACTATTTATTTTTCAACTAGCGGTAGTGAAACACATATGTATATTGAAAGTTTGACCAAAAACTTAGATGCTACTTTAGCATTAGCAAAAGAAAAGTTAATGGAACCTGCCTTTACTGATGAGGACTTTAAATTAGTTAGAAAACAAAACTTAGAGGGCTTAGAATCTCAGAAAAAGAATGCTCAATATTTAGCTAGTTCTGCTTTTCAAAATAAATTATTTGGCGAAACTCCATTTGGAAGAACAGCAACTACCAAAACAATGAAAAACATTAAGCTGAAAGATATTCAAGCTTATTATGATGCATTTTACTCTCCATCAGTTGCCTCATTAGTAGTGGTAGGGGATATTGATGAAGCGAGTATTTTATCAAAATTAGATTTTCTTAAAAATTGGAAAGGTACTGCAGTAAATGTACCAACTCCTACTGATTTTGAATATCCTGCTGAAGTAGAAACACAAATCTATTTAATTGACAAGGAAGGTTCTTCACAATCAAATATATTCTTAGGGCATAAGGCTGATAAGTTTGATGTTGCTGGCGATCACTTTAAATCCAATATTATGAACTACCCATTAGGAGGTGGTGCAAGTGGTAGATTATTCCTAAACTTAAGAGAGGATAAAGGATATACTTATGGAGTTTATTCTTTTTTCAGAGCATCTAAATATACAGGAGCATTTACAGTGTTTTCATCTGTAAAAACAGAAGCGACTGATAGTGCTTTAGTAGAGATGTTTAATGAGTTAAATGCTATGACAACTACTGGAGTTACTGCTGATGAGTTAGCTTCTACAAAAAGTTCAATGTTAAACAGTGAGGCTTTGGAGTACGAATCGCCAGGACAGAAGCTAGGATTCTTAAACAAGATGTTAAAGCATAATTTGGATGAGAGTTTTATTGATGCTCAAACAGATGTATTGAACAACATTACTTTGGATGAGATTAATGCTTTAGCAAAAGCTAAAATTCACCCAGATAAAATGACCATTGTAATTGTAGGTAATAAATACTTAATCAAAAAGAAACTACAAAACTTACAATCCAACACTGATGGTATGAAATATAACTTTAAAGTAACTGAAATTAAACTATAGAAATCATGATAAGAAAAGGAATATTAACTCTAGTATTAGCAATAATTACTATTGTAACATTTGCACAAAGTCATAATGTAGTAAATGCATCAATAGCCTTAAGGAATGAGGAATATGCAGATGCTAAAAAATACATTGATGAAGCCTATGCAACTGAAAGCACATCCAATGATGGTAAAATGTGGAACTACCGTTCAAAAATCTATTTACAAATTGCTTTAAAGCAAGGGGAACTAGATGCAGATGCAGTTTTTAAAGCAACAGAAGCATATTTAAAATGTTTACAAACCGATAAAAAGGGTAGGATAGTTGTAAGAAAATGGACTGCAAAAGAGGATGTGTTAGCAGGAATGGTACAGTGTGGATATAAATTATTTAACCATGCTATTTCCGAATACAATGCAGGAAACTATAATAGCGCTTTAAAGCATTATGCTGCTATTTTTGATATTATCCCACTAGATGAAGAAGATCAATTAAAAAGAGGAAATATCACGAAAGAAACAATATTGTATAATTCTTTTTTCTCTGCTTATAAGATGAAAGATAATACTAAATCTAAAGAATTATTACAGGAGTTAATTGATATTAACTTTAATGAGCCTTCTATTTTTACTCATATGAGTAATATTTATATTGAAGAAAAAAATACAGATAAAGCATTAGAATATTTAGCTTTGGGTAGAGATATGTTTGAAGAGGACCAAGCACTTATCAATGCTGAAATTAACTTGTATATTCAACTGGGTAGAACTTCAGAATTAATTGGAAAACTTGGTGAAGCAATTGCTTTGGATGATGAAAATGATTTATTGTACTTTAATAGAGGTACAATTTACGACCAAGAAGGTGATATTGCTAATGCTGAAAAAGATTACCTAAAAGCTTTGGATTTGAATCCTACAGCATTTGGAGCAAATTATAACTTAGGAGCGCTTTATTTTAACAAAGGAGTGGAGACTAATAATAAAGCAAACGGAACATCTAATAATAATGTTTATGCTAAACTAAAGAAACGAGCTGATGCAGCCTTTGCAAAAGCTTTACCGTATTTGGAAGCAGCACATGAATTAGATGCTGATGATAAGAATACTTTACTTTCGTTAAAACAATTGTATTACTTGAACAATGATTATGCTAAGTC
>JABJNS010000147.1 GCA_018664745.1 Flavobacteriales bacterium
AGAACAAGAAAACCAAAATATTTTAAACTTCTAATACTCCACCCTTGTATGATGAATATTAACTAACTTCTTTTTAAAGAGTTTTTTCAATTGAGTAATTTCCTTTAGGGTAATATCAGCATTTACAAACTGATTTTCATTGATTTGTTTATTAATCACACGCTCAATTAGAATATCAATATTTTCTGGTGTTGGATTTTTCAAACTTCTAGCAGATGCTTCAGCCGAATCAGCCATCATAAGGATAGCTGTTTCCTTAGAATAAGGCTTTGGACCTGGATAAGTAAAGTCTATAACATCAACTTCTTCTTCAGGGAAATTAGCTATAAATTGTTTGTAGAAATACTGCACAGTTGTAGTTCCATGATGAGTACGAATAAAATCAACTAATTCATCAGGCAAATTATTCTCTTTAGCAATCTCTACTCCATCTAATACATGATTAATAATAATCTCAGCACTCTCATCAAACTCAATTTCATCATGAGGATTTAAATTGCTACTTTGATTTTCAATAAAATACATAGGGTTTTTTAATTTCCCAATATCATGATAAACAGCTCCTGCTCTAGTTAAAAGTGCATTTGCACCTATCTCCAAAGCTGCCATTTCAGCCAAATTAGCCACTTGTAAACTGTGCTGAAAAGTACCTGGCGCTTCTTCAGAAAGTCGCCTTAACAAAGGACTATTTGTATCGGTAAGTTCCAACAAGGAAACATCTGAAACTAAGGAGAAAACCTTTTCAAAAAGAAAAATAGTTGGATAAGCAAACAAAGTTAGTGCACCACTTATAGCAAGCTGAATTAAAACGCCCATATCCAAACCAGAAAAAGAACCTTCATGAGTGATGGATAGTGAAATATAAATCACAAAATAAACTGCAATAACTTTAGCTACTGACATAAATAATTGTGATCGCTTATACATTTTAAGTACAGTAAGAATAGAAACTATTCCGGCTATCAACTGTAAAAAAACAAATTCAAAACCATTAGGTACAATAAAGCCAATAATTAGAATAGCAATTAAATGAGTAAATAGCGCAATTCTAGTATCAAAAAAGGCCTTAAGTATGATTGGAGCAATACAAAAAGGAACAACATAAATATAGTTAACATCAAGGGCTAATACTACTGAAGATATAACTACCATTAGCAAAATAACACTTAGTATCATGCTTATTTTAGTTGTATTATTCAACACCTCTATCCTGTATTGTTTAATGAACATAAAAAGAATAAATAGCGATAAGGCAACTAGAATAATCTGACCTAACAACATTAAGTAGTAAGCTAATAAATTCCATTCCTTTCCTTCAAATTCTTGCTTTAAAGAAAGTAGTTTTTGATAGCGTTCAGCTGTAACTAATTCTCCTTTATTTACAATAATCTGCCCAGCAACAATCAGCCCTTGTGTACTGTTAATATTTTCCAAATCACTTTGCAACATAGCTTCACTTGCCACTTTATCATAAGTAATATTATGCTCTAAAGAAGAAAGTAATATAGGAATCAAAAAACTATATTCCTCATCATTAAGGTTTGCCAATAAATTTATTTCATTTGCTGCTGAAGTAATACTATGCAAATGATCAAACTGCACTTTTTCAGCAATACTTCCTTTTTTCAATAATACGTTCAATTCTTTTTTATACTCAAAATCACCTTGCAATTGGATTATTCCTTTTTCATAAATTGCTTGCAATTTATCATAACCAAAAACTGCTAAATTGTGCTTTCTTGTAGTGTTATCTATCTTTTTTTGTTTAAAAATATTGAAAAAAGTAAATTTATCGTCTTTTTTTACATTTTTATCTCTCACCCATTTTTCCTCAAACTGATTGATATATTCCTCAGCTTTCAGCTGAAAAATAGCTGAATTATAATTAAAGATTGGAGAATGTTCTGAGTTAATAATTTCCTGTTCCCTTTTCATTTCATCTACCGATTTTAAGATTGAAAAATCAAAAGGAGCAATAATAGTTTCGTGCATCCAAGGTTTTCCTTTAGTAAATTCATATTTGAATTTTGCCTGCCTTGGAAACACATAAACAATAATTACTAGAGTTAATAGAAACAAAAAGATGCGAAACAACTGTTCATGATTGTCTCTTATTTTGATAAGTATATTTTTCATAGATGTATTAATATCAGTAGCGAAAATAAGTATAATTTACATAAATTAGCACCAAATTTAAATTCATAAAAAAACAAGTAATGAGAGAAGTAGTAATTGTATCGGCAGTGCGTACCCCAATGGGAAGTTTTGGAGGGTGTTTATCATCAGTATCAGCTACAAAATTAGGAGCTGCAGCTATAAAAGGAGCAATAGATAAAGCAGGAATTAATTCTAATCTTGTAAATGAAGTATACATGGGTAATGTTTTACAAGCTAATTTAGGACAAGCCCCTGCTAGGCAAGCAGCTATGTTTGCTGGGTTATCACAAGATGTACCTTGTACTACTATCAATAAAGTATGTTCTTCAGGAATGAAAGCAATCATGTTGGCAGCACAATCCATTAAATGTGGCGACAATGATATTGTTATTGCAGGTGGAATGGAAAATATGTCAGGTGTTCCTCATTATTTTGCAAAAGGAAGAACAGGACAAAAACTAGGAGACATGAAATTAGTTGATGGTCTTGTAAAAGATGGATTAACTGATGTTTATAATAGAGTTCACATGGGAGTTTGTGCTGAAAAATGTGCAACTGAAATGAACTTTACAAGAGAACAGCAAGATGCTTTTGCTATTGAATCTTACAACAGAAGTACTTCTTCATGGGCAGCAGGAAAGTTTGCTGATGAAGTTGTTCCTGTAGAAGTTCCACAAAGAAGAGGAGATGCTTTAGTAATTACTGAAGATGAAGAATATAAGAATGTAAAAATGGAAAAAATTCCAGCATTACGACCAGTATTTGACAAAGAAGGAACAGTAACAGCAGCTAATGCTTCAACTTTAAATGATGGTGCTTCTGCATTGATTTTAATGAGTGCTGAAAAAGCAGCAGAATTAAATTTAACTCCTTTGGCTAAAATTGTAAGTTATGCTGATGCAGCACATGAGCCAGAATGGTTTACTACTGCTCCTGCAAAAGCATTGCCAATTGCTTTAGGAAAAGTAGGATTAGCTACAACTGATGTTGATTATTTCGAATTGAATGAAGCGTTTTCAGTAGTTGGTTTAGCGAACATGAAAATATTAGATTTAGATGCTAGTAAAGTAAATGTAAATGGTGGAGCTGTTTCTATTGGTCATCCACTAGGTAGCTCTGGCTCTAGAATTATTGTAACGCTTATAAATGTTTTAAAACAAAATGGCGGTAAAGTTGGTGCTGCTGGAATTTGTAATGGTGGTGGTGGCGCTTCAGCAATGGTAATTGAACTAGTATAATGCAATACGGAATTTCCAATCTATCAATCATTCCTATGCGGAATGAAGCTGCTGACCAAGCAGAAATGGTTAACCAAATTCTTTTTGGAGAACATTTTAAGGTATTGGAAAGCCGTAAAAAATGGAGTAGAATTCGCCTAGCTCATGATAGTTATGAAGGATGGATTTGCAACAAACAATGGATAGAAATTCCTGAAGATATTTACAAGCAACTAGACAAAGAAGTTGCAACAATTACTACAGATATTTTAGATATCATAACTAAGGATCATCATCAACCAATTGTGATTGGAAGCATCTTACCTAGTTATAAAAGTGGGCATGCACTTATCAACAATGAAATGTATCAATTTGATGGTTTAACAACTCCAGGTTTTGTAAAAAAAGAGAAGCTTGTAGAGAATTCCTTAATGTATTTAAACGCTCCTTATTTATGGGGAGGGCGATCTCCTTTAGGAATAGATTGTTCTGGTTTTTCGCAAATAGTATATCGTTTACAAGGAGTTGATTTACCAAGAGACGCTTACCAACAAGCTGAAGTAGGGACAACCCTAAGTTTTATAGAAGAAAGTGAACCTGGAGATTTAGCCTTTTTTGACAATAAAGAAGGGAAGATTATACATGTTGGAATTATTTTAGAGGATAATCATATTATTCATGCTTCAGGAAAGGTTAGGATTGATAGAATAGACCAGCAAGGTATTTTTAATACTGAAATTGGCTCTCATACCCACAAGTTAAGGTTGATAAAAAGCATTTGTTAAGATGCAAAACATCCCTTTAGCCGAACGAATACGACCAAGAAAACTAGCTGAAGTAATAGGACAAAAACATTTAATTGGCGAAAAAGGAACCCTTAAAACTGCAATTAATAATAAACTAATCCCCTCCATGATTTTTTGGGGACCTCCTGGAGTTGGAAAAACCACTTTATCCAATTTAATAGCCCAAGAGCTTGACCGACCTTTCTACACCTTGTCAGCTATAAATTCTGGGGTAAAAGATGTTCGTGAAGTAATTCACAAAGCATCATCTTTGGGTTTATTTGGAAAAAACATCCCTATCCTATTTATAGATGAGATACATAGGTTTAGCAAAGCACAACAGGATTCTCTATTAGGAGCAGTTGAAAAAGGTGTAATTACCCTCATTGGTGCAACAACTGAGAATCCTTCTTTTGAAGTAATCTCTGCATTGCTTTCTCGCTCTCAGGTATATGTTTTAGAATCGTTATCCAAAGATGATTTACAAGAATTACTAGAAAGGGCAATAAGCCAAGATGAGGTGCTAAGCAAACAAAACATCATCTTAAAGGAAACAGAATCCTTGATGCAGATTTCAGGGGGAGATGCAAGAAAATTATTAAATATCTTGGAGCTAGTAGTTAGCTCTATTGATGAGAAAGAAATCATCATCACCAATGATTTAGTAATAGAAAAAGCACAACAAAATGTAGTTCGTTATGATAAGAATGGCGAGCAACATTATGATATTATTTCAGCTTTTATTAAGTCAATAAGAGGTAGTGACCCTAATGCTGCTGTTTATTGGCTTGCCCAAATGATTGAAGGAGGGGAAGATGTGAAATTTATAGCAAGAAGACTTCTTATATTAGCATCAGAAGATATTGGAAACGCCAATCCAACAGCCTTAGTAATTGCAAATAATTGTTTTCAGGCTGTTAATGTAATTGGTTTTCCAGAAGCAAGAATAACGCTTTCACAAGCTGTTATCTATTTAGCTTGTTCACCTAAAAGCAACTCGGCTTATATGGCTATAAATGAAGCTCAAACAGAAGTAAGAAGTAGTGGAAATCTTTCCGTTCCTTTACACTTAAGAAATGCACCAACCAAACTTATGAAAGAATTAGGATATGGAAAAGAGTATCAATATTCACATAATAAACCTACTGATAAACAGGAATTTCTACCAGAAGAAATTAGTGGAGTTTCTTTTTACAAACCTGCAAACAATAGTAAAGAAAATGCGTTTAAAGAAGGATTAAAAAACCTTTGGAAAGGGAAATATAATTATTAATCTATATTTGTAAGATGAAAAAAACGCTACTATTTGTACTAACTACTCTCCTATTTATTGCTTGTAAACACGAACTAGAAAAACCTACTTGGGATGTAGATATGATTACTCCTATTTCCAATACAAGCCTAAATATTAATAATATTATTACTGACAGCACAACTATTATTAATGAGGATATTGAAGGTTTTATATCTTTAGTATATCAAGAGTCCTTATTAAATGTAAACTATGATTCTTTATTGTTACTTGAAACAACATCAGAAGAAACAACAATAAAGATTGACTCTGTAGATTTTGATGATGTAGTAATTGAACATATCATTACAATTGGAAGTGTTATAAATGAGATTCCTTTTGGTACTATGCTCTTTCCTGATGGTAGCCAAAGAGACATTCCTGCAATGCCAGGCATCATTCAAAATGACACTATTAATATTGATGCAAGTGAATACTTTGAAACTATGACACTTTATAATGGTATGCTAAATATTGACCTCACTAATGGCTACCCTACTGATATTTCTAATGTTAGCTTTTCATTATATAATGCAACAAACCAAAACCTAATTGCTACTTTTTCTACTCCTTTGATAGAAAGTGGAGAAACTTTTACCGAGTCAGTTTCTGTAGCTGGAGAAACCTTAGATCATTTAATGATAGGTATCATAAACAATATGGATGTTGATGCAAGTAATGGACTTGTGCCCATCAACTATACGGATGCTATTATAACTAAAATATCCATTACTGAAATAAAAATAATGGAGGCAACTGCCTACTTTCCTAATCAATTATTACATGAAGAAAATGTAGAAGAATCATTTGAACTTGGAAATGCAAGGCTTACTGAAATTGGAATAAAAACAGGAAGTGTAATCATTAATGCAGTAAGCACTCTACCTGATACAGGAACAATAATTTATGCTATTCCTTCTTTAACAAAAAATGGAACAACCTTTGAAACAGAAGTAAAAGTACCACCAAACACAAATGGAGAGCCTACCCAGTTTACTTTTAGTTTTGATGGCTATATTATGGATTTAACAGGAAAAGACGGTAGAGTTGGTGGAGATACAGTAAACACTATATACGCAACATTAGCTGCTTATTTGGATTCAACAGGAGAGTTAGAAACGATACACCAAGTGGATAGTTTTTACTTGTTTAATGAATACTTTTTCACCCCAGAATATGCCAAAGGATATATAGGACAAGACATTTTAGCATTCGGACCAGAAACAATAGAAACTGATGTATTCGACTTTATTCAATCAGGAAGTATTGACCTAGAAAGTGCTAAAATAAGTATCGCAATTGACAATTATATTGGTGCTGACGCAAGCTTTCAAATTAATAATTTAAGTGCTTTGAATGATGAAACAGAGGTGAGTGCACAGATAGATAATAATGCAATGCACATTATTGAAAGAGCAAGCTTATCAGGACAAAATAACATCACTCCTACAAATACTAAGATAGAGATTGAGGCGAATGAAATGCTAAGTATTTTCCCAAATAAAATAAATACTAGTGCTACTTTTTACTTGAACCCTAACGGACAATCAGCTATTGAAGACTTTCTTTTTCCTGAATACCCTATGGAAGCCAATTTAGCTGTAGAAATACCCCTTAGCTTTATTGCAAATGAGCTAACTTTAAGCAATAGTTCAGAGTTAGAAATAGAGAATATTGAAGAAATAGAAACCCTATACATCACGATTGAAAACGGATTGCCTTTAGAAGCAAAGCTAGAACTTTTAGCAATAGATGAAGCAGGAGTAGTAATTGACACTTTAATGGCAAACCAACATATACTAGCTGGACTAACAAATGCTGAAGGAAAGGTTACAGAAAGTAAAACATCAACTTTAGAGATAAATAATACTGGCTTGAATAACATTAAAAGCATTAAAGCAACTGCAAGTTTTAACAGCCAGTCTCAGCAAGAATACATCAGTATTTATAGCAACTACACAATGGGAATTACCCTAAGTGCTAAGGTCAGTAAAACCATAGGAAACTAATGAAAAAAATACTTTTTATACTTTGCACTCCCCTATTTTTATTAGCTCAAACTGATGAAAACAAACATAGCATTGAGTGGAATACTAACCTATTATTTGAAAGCAGTAGTTTGGACAAAAGCTTCCTTAATACTATGCTGTATGGTGGTTATATTACTGATAGCATGAAAACAAACTGGATAAATGCTGGAGGAAAAAACAATATCCTCTATTCTGAGATTAGCAATGGACTGAGCTATAATTTTAATTTCAAAAAGCAAAGTTTTGGCTTTCGCTTTGCGGACAGGAACATTCTAAATGCAAGCTTTACGGATGATTTATTACGCCTTGGGTTTGAAGGAAATTTTCATCATCAGGATAAAACTTTGGACTTTGGAGGAACAAGCATTAGAGCCGACCGATTTCAGCAATATACTTTTACTTACGGAACAGAGATAAAAGCAGTAAAGGTGAGCACTTCCCTATCCTATTTGGCAGGGAATCATCACCTTTCCTACATCATTGAAAAAGGGAGCTTATACACTGCACCATTTGGAACATCCTTAGATATCGCTTATGACATGAGCACCTTTGTTACGGACACGGCATCACTGAGCCCAATGGCACATAACGGAAACGGGTTAGCATTAGGAATGAGTACTGATTTCCGATACAAGGAACATGACATTCACCTTTCATTTACGGACTTAGGATTTATCATGTGGAACCCTGAATCCATTACTTTGGCTACTGATAGCAGTTTTAATTTCCAAGGAATTGAAATTGAAGATATCTTCAGTTTTAACGATTCCTTGTTGGAGATAAACAATCCACAGGATGATTTACCAAGCACAAAAAACTCAGCTTTCAAATCCTACATACCAGCCACTTTTCATTTGAGGGTAAGTGGTATTATGAAAAATAAATATTTGAAAAACTATACCCTTGGCGTACAAGGAAAATGGCAACCTTACTTGGACAACACGCCTCTATCCTTTGCTAAAATTGGACAAGGTTTTAAGGAATCCAACTTTGCGACTTTGTACTATATCCAAAGTATTTTCAATACCAAATATTGTGATATTATCCCAACATTAAGTCATGGTGGTTATGGTAAAAACACCAATCTTGGCTTGGCATTATCCAAAGGAAAAAAACATAGTTTTACAGTAGGGACACATCATCTGGAAGATGTAGTAAATAAGAATAAAGCAAAAGCAGTGAGTGTTTATTTTAACATTAAATTACAATTTTAAGATGCTAGCAAAAATCAATAAAATACAACATCAAAGGAGTGGGAATTTCTTTTTATTGGCAGGACCTTGTGCCATAGAATCAGAAGAAATGGCAATGGAAATTGCAGAAAAAATCCTTGCGATAACCAACAAATTGGAAATCCCGTTCATCTTTAAAGGAAGTTACCGAAAAGCAAACAGAAGTCGCTTGGATTCTTTTACAGGAATTGGGGATATGGAGG
>JABJNS010000148.1 GCA_018664745.1 Flavobacteriales bacterium
GGACTAACAATTGCTGAATACTTTAGAGATGGAGAAGGAGATGGAAAAGGGAAAGATGTACTTTTCTTTGTCGATAATATCTTCCGTTTCACACAAGCTGGTTCAGAGGTATCTGCACTACTAGGGCGTATGCCTTCAGCAGTAGGTTACCAACCAACATTAGCAACTGAGATGGGAACAATGCAAGAGCGAATTACTTCTACTAAAAACGGATCAATTACATCTGTACAAGCAGTATATGTTCCTGCAGATGATTTAACTGACCCTGCTCCTGCCACAACATTTGCTCACTTAGATGCAACTACTGTACTTTCAAGAAAAATTGCTGAGCTTGGTATTTACCCTGCAGTTGACCCTTTAGATTCTACTTCAAGAATTCTTACACCAGATGTAGTTGGTGAGGAACACTATAAGTGTGCTCAAGATGTAAAAGAATTACTACAGAGATATAAAGAATTACAAGATATTATTGCAATTTTAGGTATGGATGAATTATCTGATGAAGATAAATTAGCTGTACACAGAGCAAGAAGAGTGCAAAGATTCTTATCTCAACCTTTCCATGTTGCTGAGCAGTTTACAGGACTTAAAGGATGTTTAGTTGATATTGCTGACACAATCAAAGGATTTAACATGATTATGGACGGTAAAGTAGATAAATATCCTGAGGCAGCATTTAACTTAGTTGGTTCAATTGATGAAGCAATTGAGAAAGGAGAAAAAATGTTAGCTGACGTTAAATAATAACACAATGATATTAGAAATAATAACACCAGAAAAAGAAGTTTTTAAAGGAGAAGTAACATCAGTAAAATTCCCTGGAACATCAGGAGATTTTGAAGTACTAAATAATCACGCTCCAATTATTTCAACATTAACTAATGGAAACATTAGAGTAATTACTGCTAACAATACTACTGAAAACTTTACAATTAATGGTGGTGTAATTGAAATGCAACAAAACAAAATTATTGTTTTAGCAGATTAATTTCACAAAAACAAATTATCAAAAGAGGATTACATTGTAGTCCTCTTTTTTTATGCTATTTTTGGAGCAAAATGGAACAACACCTACATAATATATTACAGAAAAGAAAAGCCAATAATGGGTTTCGTCAATTAAAAACTGAAGCAGCAGGAATTGACTTTTGTTCCAATAATTATTTAGGGCTTTCGAATAAAGATTGGGAAATTGAAAGCAAACAAAATGGAGCAACTGGCTCACGACTAATAAGTGGTCATTCCACTGTTTTTGACACAGTGGAACAGCAGATCTCTACCTTTCACAATACAGAGGCAGCCCTCATTTTTAATTCTGGCTATGATGCCAACTTAGGATTCTTTTCTTGCATTCCTCAAAAAGGAGATACTGTAATTTATGATGCTTTATGCCATGCCTCTATTCGTGACGGATTACGACTAGGGGTCGCTAATAACTTCTCCTTTAAGCACAATAATGTTACTGATTTAGAGAGAAAAATATTGAAGGCTAACAGAACTATTTTTGTGGTAATTGAAAGCATTTACTCCATGGATGGTGATGCGGCACCTCTAAAAGAAATTGCAAAAATTTGCAAAGAACATAAGGTTTATTTAATAGTTGATGAAGCCCACTCAACAGGAGTATTTGGCAAAAATGGAACTGGATTATGTCAAGAATTAAACATCAATACTTTTGCTCGCATCCACACCTTTAGTAAAGCATTAGGCTGCCATGGAGCGGCAATTGTAGGCAGTCAAAACTTAAAAGATTACCTTATCAATTTTGCTCGATCTTTTATATACACCACAGCAATGCCTGAACATAGTATTTTATGCATTCAAAAAGTAGTTGAGCATTTAAATACATCAACTGCAGAACAAGAAATTTTGCATCAAAAAATAGCACTATTTCAGAAAAACTTTAAAAATGCAAAGCTGATTTACAGCAGATCCCCTATCCAAAGTATTATTATTGGAGGCAATGAAAAAACTAAAGAAATAGCAACAACATTACAACAAGCTGGATTTGACATTCGCCCTATCCTCCACCCAACAGTAGCAGAAGGAAGTGAAAGAATCAGAGTTTGTTTGCACACCTACAATGCAGATGAAGATATCATTGCTTTATGCAAAAAATTAACTGAATTATTATGAGATTATTCGTAACAGGAATAGGAACGGAAGTAGGAAAAACCATTGCAAGCAGTATATTGGTGGAAGCCTTAAAAGCTGATTATTGGAAACCTGTACAAGCAGGAGAATTGGAAAATTCTGACACAATGAAAGTAAAAAGTTTAATCAGCAATACACAAAGCGTTTTTCATAAGGAAGCCTACCAACTAAACTCTCCTATGTCACCACATGCTGCAGCCGAAAGAGATAATATAAGAATTGAACTTTCAAAAATTACCCCTCCAAAAACAGAAAACCATTTAATAATTGAAGGTGCTGGAGGACTTCTTGTTCCTTTAAATAATCAGGATTGTATTTTAGACATTATCCCAAATACTGATACAGAAGTTGTAATTGTAAGCCGTCATTATTTAGGGAGTATTAATCATACTTTAATGACTATTAAAACCCTAAAAGATAAAAACATAAATATAAAAGGAATTATTTTTAGCGGAGAAGAAAACAAAGATACAGAAAGTATAATTCTGAAAATGAGTGGAATTAACTTGCTTTTCAGAATAAATGAAGAAAAGTATTTTGACAAAGAAATAATAAGAAAATACGCACAACAAATAACATTATGAGGTGGGAAGATTTAGATAAAAAATATATTTGGCACCCTTTCACACAAATGCAAACTGCAGAAAATCCTTTAGCCATAACAAAAGGAAAAGGAAGTCTTTTATTTGACAAAAAAGGTAATACTTATATAGACGCCATATCCTCCTGGTGGGTAAACCTGCACGGTCACTCTCACCCCTACTTAGCAGAAAAAGTAAATGAGCAAATGCTAAATTTAGAACATGTTGTTTTTGCAGGATGTACGCATGAACCTGCCGCCCAATTATGCAGTAGACTAAAAAAACATTTACCCAAAAATCAAGAGAAATTTTTCTTTTCGGACAATGGATCATCAGCAGTAGAAATTGCTATAAAAATGGTTATTCAGTATTGGCATAATAAAGGAGAAAATCGCAATCGTTTCTTAGCATTAAATGGCGCATACCATGGAGATACTTTTGGAGCTATGTCAGCAGGAGCAAGAGGATTATTTTCAACTCCTTTCAACAACTACTTATTTGAAGTAACCCATTTACCCTTCCCTACAGAAAAAAATGTTTTAGACAATTTAAAAACAGAACTTGAAAAAGGAGAAATAGCCTGTTTCATTTTTGAACCTTTAGTACAAGGTGCAGCAGGAATGAGAATGTATTCTTCTGAAATTTTAGATAAAATGATTGCACTTTGCCATGAGTATGGAGTACTCTGTATTGCTGATGAAGTAATGACAGGATTTGGAAGAACAGGAACAACTTTTGCAGTAAATCAACTTAAAAATAAACCTGATTTAATGTGCATGTCCAAAGGTTTAACAGGAGGAACTTTACCTATGTCAATCACTACTTGTAATCAGAAAATATATAATGCTTTTTTATCTAACGATTTAACAAAAGCTTTTTTGCACGGACATTCTTTTACAGGAAATCCTGTAGGATGTGCAGTATCTTTAGCTAGTTTAGATTTATTAGAAAAACAAAAATGTCAAGATAATATTAAACGTATCATTAAAAGTCATCAAGCCTTTGCTGAAGAAATAAAAAACCATCCTAAAATTGACAACTTACGACAAACAGGAACCATTTTAGCAATTGAATTAACAGATGAAAATAGTGGATATGCAAGTGATTTAAGAACAAGATTATACAAACATTTTTTATCAGAAGGTATTTTAATCCGGCCACTAGGGAATGTGATTTATATTTTACCTCCTTATTGTATTACAGAATGTGAATTAAGTACAGTATATTCTGCTACTAAAAAAGCGCTTAAATTATAATTCAATCCTTATTTTTGCAGAATGCAAAACATTTTAATTACAGGTATTGGAAGTATTTCTGCATTAGGAAATAATGCAGATGAAATATGGGAAAATTATCAAGGAAACACCACCTTGATAAGCGACTGCTGCTTAAACAATGGGGATGTAAAAGTTGGGAAATTAAGTGCTGAATCCGAGCAATTAATAAAGGGATTAAGAAAAGAAAAAATAGCATATAGGAAGTTAGATAAAAGTGTTGTCATGAGTATGATTGCTAGTAGAAAAGCGGCAAAACATGCAAACTGGAAACAAATTGAAAATACAGCTATCAATATTGGTTCATCAAGAGGAGCAACTGCTCTATTTGAAAAATACCACAAACATTATTTACAATCTAACAAAAGGTTGAGTCCATTAAGCTCTCCAACTACTACACTTGGAAACATATCCTCTTGGGTAGCTATGGATTTGGGAAGTAAAGGCGCTACTCTATCTCACTCTATAACTTGTAGTACTGCCCTGCATAGCATATTAAATGCTTGCGTTTGGATTAAAAGTGATATGGCTGAGCAATTTTTAGCTGGAGGATCAGAAGCACCCCTTACTAATTTTACCATTGCACAAATGCAAGCACTAGGAATTTACAGTAAAAATAAAAGTGATTGGCCTTGCAATCCTTTACAGAAAAATAAGGATGAAAACAGCATGATTCTTGGAGAAGGTGCAGTAGTTTTTGCTCTAGAAAAAGACAGAGGGCAAAAAGCAATAGCTAAAATTATTGGCTTAGGTTTTGCTACCGAAATGATTGAACATAATGCTTCTCTTTCGGCAGAAGCAGAATGCATGCATAACAGCATGAAAATGGCTTTGCATGATGCCAAACTCAGCACAATTGACACTTTAGTGATGCATGCTCCTGGAACACTGCAAGGTGATGAAGCAGAACTAAAGGCAATAACAAAAATATTTGGCAAAAATATGCCTCATCTTATTTCAACAAAACACCTAAGCGGACACACCCTAGGCACATCAGGAGCATTGAGCATAGAACTAGCAATAATGATGTTACAGAATGAGAAAAATATTTCTTTTCCGTACGAAAGCAGTGCACATCAGAATAATAACACACCAGAAACAATAATGATAAATGGAGTTGGATTTGGAGGAAATGCTGTAAGTATTATACTTCAAAAAGCTTAAAAACCCTATCTTTACGAACAAGAAAAAACACTATGAATACTACCTGGACTACTGAAAAAGTATTAGCAATATACAACAAACCTTTGATAGAATTGATGTATGAAGCTGCAAAAACACACAGAGAAAACCATAATCCTTTAGAAGTACAAGTAAGTACACTTCTTTCAATTAAGACTGGAGGTTGCCCTGAAGATTGCGGATATTGTCCACAGGCTGCTCGCTATCATACTGATATTGACAATAATGATTTAATGAGCGTAAGTCAAGTAAAAGCACAGGCGCTAAGAGCAAAATCAAATGGTTCGTCACGACTTTGCATGGGAGCAGCTTGGCGTAATATTAAAGATAATGCTGATTTTGATCAAGTATTAGAAATGGTAAAAACAGTAAACTCATTAGAGATGGAGGTGTGTTGCACCTTAGGAATGATGAGTGAAGGTCAAGCTCAAAAATTAGCAGACGCAGGACTTTACGCTTATAATCATAACTTAGATACTTCAGAAGAACATTATAAAGAAGTAATTTCCACAAGAGGATATGATGATAGATTAAAAACAATTGAAAACGCAAATAAAGCAGGAATATCTGTTTGTTCAGGAGGAATTATTGGAATGGGAGAAAGCCCAAAAGATAGAGCAGGAATGTTAAGCACTCTTGCAAATATGAATCCACAACCAAAATCAGTACCCATTAATTCATTAGTTGCTGTGGAAGGAACACCATTAGAAGACCAAAAAAATGTGCCAATTTGGGATATGGTGCGTATGGTAGCAACTGCAAGAATTGTAATGCCTAAAGCTGTAGTTCGTTTATCAGCTGGAAGAACAGAAATGAGTGATGAAGGACAAGCACTTTGCTTCCTTTCAGGAGCTTCTTCTATTTTTGCTGGAGATAAATTATTAACTACTCCTAATCCTGACATCAATAAGGATATGGAATTATTTGGTATTTTAGGACTCTCGCCAAAAGCACCATTTGTTGATGGAGACCAGCCAGAAACTAAAGCAACTGCACCAAGCTGTATGTCAACTGAAGGAAATGTAAAATGGAGCCGACCAGCACACAAAATTGAAAGAAATGAAAACGCTAAATCTAGAGCAAAACAATTGAGAAATAATTAACTCAACTTCTCATTATTCTGATGCCTATCAGCATCTCTTTCCGTTTTAATTTTCATCTTTTTATCAAATGCTTTTTGCAAATCAGTGTTAGTTTGATTTGCCAAACAAAGTAATACAAATAATACATCCGAGAGCTCTTCTCCTAAATCTTTATGATCCGTTTCTTTAAAGGTTTGTTCACCATATTTACGAGAAATAATACGCGCCACCTCTCCTACTTCTTCCGTAAGAACAGCCATATTGGTAAGCTCGTTAAAATAACAAACGCCATACTTTTTTATCCAAACATCTACTTGTTTTTGTAATTCAGTAATTGGCATTATTCTTTATTTTTAGTGTCAATTAATATCGTAACAGGCCCATCATTTGTTAAAGAAACTTTCATATCTGCACCAAACTCCCCCGACTGCACCTGCTTACCAATAGCAACAGATAAATCTTCTTTAAACTGCTCGTAAAGAGGTATGGATTGTTCAGGTCGTGCCGCTTTAATATAAGATGGACGATTTCCTTTTTTAGTTTTGGCATGTAAGGTAAATTGGCTTACAACAATTGCCTCTCCACCCATTTCAATAATGGATTTATTCATTACCCCTTCTTCATCTGCAAAAATTCTAAGTGCTGCAATTTTATTCGCTAACCACAAAGCATCTTCTTTGGTATCCTCTATTTCAATACCTAAAAAAACTAATAACCCAGCAGAAATACTAGCCACTTTTTTTCCTTCAATCACAACTGAGGCATCAGCAACTCTTTGGGTAACTACTCTCACGGTTAGTAGTTATTTGTTCTGAAATGCTCTTGTTCTTCCTCAAGCATATTTAAATAGTTCTTATACCTACTTTCCGCAACTTTACCTTCTGCCAAAGCAGATTTAATGGCACATTGAGGTTCGTTTTTATGTATGCAATTATGGTATTTACAAGCTGATTTTAACTTGAAAAATTCAGGGAAATAATTACCCAGTTCAGCCACTTCTAATTCTACTAAACCAAAACCTCTTATTCCAGGTGTATCAATAATAGAAGCTCCAAAATCTAAGTCGTGTAACTCAGAAAAAGTAGTGGTATGTTGCCCTTGCTTATGCGTATTAGAAACCTCTTTAGTGTCAATATGCAAATTAGGTTGTAAATAATTTACCAAAGTAGATTTCCCTACACCTGAATGACCGGAAATCATATTTATTTTTCCTTTCATTAAATCTTTTATCTCTGACAAATCATCATTAATAACAGAAGTAACAAAGCAAGTATAGCCTATCCCTTCATATATATTAAGCAAATTATTTTGTGCTGCTTTCAGTTCATCATTTAATAAATCAACCTTATTAAAAATAAGAACCACCTTAACCCCATAAGCATTTGCAGCTACCAAAAAACGATCTATAAAACCAGTAGTTGTTATAGGGCTATCTAATGTTATCATCAATATAGCTTGGTCAATATTAGCTGCAATAATATGAGTTTGTTTACTTAGGTTAACTGATTTTCTTAGAATATGATTTTTTCTATCATGCAGCCTTACAATCATCCATAATTCTGATTCTTGTACCACCTCAACTTTATCGCCAACAACAATTGGGTTCGTACTTTTTATGCCCGCAATTCGGAATTTTCCCTTAAGGCGACAATGTACAACATCCCCAGTTTGCGTTTTTACGGTATAGCGTTTCCCTGTTGTTTTTATAACTACTGCATTCATTGGTGCAAATATACAATTAGATTTTTCTTATATTTGACAATTATAAAAACTATTAATTATGAAGAATTATTGAAAATAAACTAATTAAAATTATTGATACTTCAAGTAGATAAATAAAACCAAACACTATTTTACATCTATGATAATGGAACTGTAAAAAAGAAGATAATTATTGAGTAATTCTTTCCTATCTTTGTCCTATGTCAATCGCAATTCAAAAGCTAAATAAATATTACGGAAAGCAACAAGCACTTACTGATGTTTCCTTTTCACTTAATAAAGGTGAAATAGTTGGTTTTTTAGGTCCGAATGGAGCAGGAAAATCAACACTGATGAAAATCATAACTTCCTATTTACAGCAAGATAGTGGTAAAGTGCAGGTTTGTAATTTAGACACGCAAGAACAAGACTTACAAGTAAAAGCAAAAATTGGTTATTTGCCAGAACACAATCCGCTATACACTGACATGTACATTAAAGAATACCTCAACTTTGTTGGGGAGATTTATAAGGTTAAGAACCTTAACAGTCGTATTGATGAAATTATCAAACAAACAGGCTTAACCCCTGAACAAAGCAAAAAAATTGGAGAACTTTCCAAAGGATTTAAACAAAGAGTAGGTTTAGCAGCTGCACTAATACACAACCCTGAAATTTTGATTTTAGATGAGCCCACAACAGGTTTAGATCCTAATCAATTGGTGGAAATAAGAAACCTAATAAAAGAAGTTGGGGAAGATAAAACCGTACTCCTATCCACACACATCATGCAAGAAGTGGACAAAATGTGTAACCGAGTAATCATCATCAATAAAGGTAAAATTGTTGACGACCAATTGATTGCCAACTATCAGAAAAACAACATTGACCTAGAGGAACATTTTAGGAAATTGACTGCTTAAGCAAAACTCCCAACAATTTGCTGCACATTATCCGATTTCCCCATAGTATAAAAGTGAATGCAAGGCACTCCAAACTCTATTAATTCTTTGGTTTGCTGAATAGCCCACCCCACTCCTACTTGCCTAACATCCGTATTAGTTTTGCATCTTAGCACTTCATCCACTAAGAGATTAGGCACATTCAAGTGAAACCTTTGTGGTAATAAAGACAATTGTTTTTGGGTTGACATAGGTTTAATTCCAGGAATAATAGGAATAGTAATATCATTTTCTCTGCATAAGTTTACAAAATCAAAATACTGCTGATTGTCAAAAAACATTTGAGTAACAATATAATCAGCTCCTGCTTCTACTTTCTTTTTTAAAAAATGAATATCCGAACGCATATTAGGTGCTTCAAAATGCTTTTCAGGATAACCTGCTACTCCTATACAAAAATCAGTAGGTGCTGAGTTTTTCAAATCTTCATCCAAATAAATTCCATTATTCATCTCATATACTTGTCCTAATAACTCTGAAGCATATTTATGCCCATCCTGTTCTGCAGAAAAATAAGTTTCTGACTTTATAGGGTCGCCCCTTAACACCAACACATTATCAATTCCCAAGAAATCCAGATCTATTAATGCATTTTCTGTTTCTTCTTTACTAAACCCTCCACAAATAATATGAGGCACAGTATCCACTTGATATTTATTCATAATAGCAGCACAAATCCCTACCGTTCCCGGACGTTTCCTTACAGCCCTTCTTTCCAATAATCCATCTTGTCTTTTTTTATACACAAACTCTTCCCTATGATAAGTTACATCAACAAATGAAGGATTAAACTCCATTAACGGATCTAAGGAATTATAGATAGACTGTATGCTTGTTCCTTTTAAAGGCGGTAAAATCTCAAAAGAAAATAATGTCTTTTTTGCATTTTTAATATGTTCTGTTACTTTCATAATTTCATTTTATATGTTTGACCTTAGCCATTTTTCTACTTGTGCTACACTCATATTTTTTCGTTTTGCATAATCAGATAATTGATCGTCTTGCACCTTTCCAACACTAAAATATTTAGCATCAGCATGTGCAAAATAATAACCACTAACTGTAGCATTTGGACTCATAGCCATGCTTTCAGTAAGGCTTACCCCTATACTTTTTTCAGCATCTAATAAATTAAATATTTTTAGCTTTTCAGTATGATCAGGACAAGCAGTATAGCCTGGTGCTGGACGGATTCCTTTATACTCTTCCTTAATTAAATCCTCATTTGTAAATTGTTCACACCCAGCATAACCCCAAATTTCTTTACGGATTTTTTCATGCATATATTCTGTGAGGGCTTCTGCTAATCTATCCGCAATTGCTTTAAGCATAATGCTATTATAGTCATCATGTTCTTTTTCAAAAACTGCCAATTGCTTTTCAATTCCCAAACCTGCCGTGCAGACAAAAGAACCCATATAATCTTGTTTCTTGGAAGTTAGTGGCGCTACAAAATCAGCCAAACATCTATTTGCTTTCCCTTTTTTCCCTTGCTGACGCAAGAAATTATAAGTTGCAATTTGCTTTTCATCTTCAAATAAATACACATCATCCCCTACTGAGTTGGCTTGCCAAATACCAATTACCGCTTTTGCCTTTAGCCAATTATTTTTAATGATATTATCTAGCATTACATTGGCGTCATTCAATAATTGTTTTGCTTGTTCTCCAAAGTTTTCATCATCTAGAATTGCAGGGTATTTTTTACGCATCTCCCAAGTAAAAAAGAAAGGGGTCCAGTCAATATAATTTCGGATAGTTGCAATATCAATATCTTCAAAAACCTGCACTCCTAACTGATTTGCTGTAGGGATAGCTAAATTTTTCCAGTCCGTTACAGCAGCATTTTCCCTTGCATTAGCAATACTTACATATTCTTTATCTGATTTTCTATTCAAATAATTTTCCTTGATATTATCATATTCAGTTCCTATATTTGCTTGAAAATTTTCTTTATCCTTTCCAATTAATTTTGCTGTTACACCTACTGCCTTAGAAGCATCTAATACATGCACAACCGTATTATTATTGTAATGTTCATTTATTTTTACTGCAGTATGAACCTTAGAAGTAGTAGCACCACCAATCATGAGCGGCACCTTAAAATCATTTCTTTGCATCTCCTTTGCCACATCAATCATTTCATCCAATGATGGGGTAATCAATCCACTCAACCCAATTACATCTACACCCTGTTTTTTGGCTTCTTCCAAAATTTTATCAGCAGGAACCATTACTCCCAAATCAATAATTTCATAATTATTACAGCCCAAAACTACACCCAAAATATTTTTCCCTATATCATGTACATCTCCTTTTACAGTAGCCAAAAGCACTTTTCCTGCTTTGCTACTTGCTGTTTTTTCTTTTTCAATAAATGGAGTAAGTACAGCCACTGCTTTTTTCATTACTCGTGCACTTTTTAC
>JABJNS010000003.1 GCA_018664745.1 Flavobacteriales bacterium
TATATTCTTGTTCTGAGATAATTCCTTTTGAATACAAAGTTTTATTTCTATCAAATTCTGACTGCATATTTGTTAAAATATATTCCGAATTTTTTACTCGACCTTGGGCATTGTTCAGGCTTTGTTCGTTAGGAACAACTTTAATGATTGCCAGTAAATCCCCGGCGTTAACTTTCTCTCCCTCTTGCACCATGATTTTTTCAATAATACCAGCAATTTGAGGTTTTATTTCTACTTCATCTTCAGGCACTACTTTGCCTGTAGCTACTATTTTATTTTCAATAGTGGCTATTGTAAGCGTAGTAGTTTCATAATCTAATAAGGCCTTACTATTAGATTTGATAAAGAAGGAGCTTGCGTAAACAATACCTGTAACTAAAACTGCTATTCCAATTTTCTTTTTCATAATATTTAATTTATTGTTTTTTTTTTAGTTGTTTATTATTCTTCTCTTAATGCGTCAATCGGCTTTATACTTACTGCTCTGTGTGCGGGTATGAGCCCGATTAATGTTCCTAAAACCACCATTAAAAATAAGGCTCCTAATATATATGTTATGGGTACCGTAGGGTTTGTAAAAGGATAGTCAGTCATATCCTTAGTTGCCATATTAATCCCTGAAAGCACTAAAGCCCCTAAGATAATTCCAATTATTCCTGCAATGACTGTTAAAAATACAGATTCCAGCATAATTTGCGTGCGTATTTCTTTTGGAGTTGCTCCTATTGCCCGCCTTACTCCAATTTCTTTGGTACGTTCTTTTACTGATATAAGTAAAATATTCCCAATCCCTATTATTCCTCCTATTATAGTTGCCAAACCAATCACCATAGAAAGGAATGTCATTCCTGATGCAAATTGTGAGATTTGCTTAAACATCTTTCCAATGTTAAAACCACCTAATGCTCTTTTATCCTCAGGACTTACATGATGCAATTCTTTTAAAACAGCCCGAATATCAGTTTCTACTTGAACAATATCGGCTGTAGGGTAAGCGGCAACTAATAGAAAATCAACATACTCTCCTGTATTATATAACCTTTGATAAGTAGTGAATGGGATATAGATGTCTCCATCATTTCCAGGACCCCCTCCATCAACAAATTTAGTGACCCCAATGATCCGAAAATGAATACCATTTATCCTAACAAATTTTCCGATAGGACTTTCGTCTTCCTTAAATAACTCTTGTTGTGTTCGCTCACCAATAACACATACTTTTCTTTTGTCTTTGATGTCGGATTCATTAATAAACCTTCCTCCATCAAATATAGTTTTTGTTGCAATAGTGGTGTAAATAGGGAAATCACCATAGATATTATAACTCCCTTTTTTTTGACCATTTACTAATTGTGCTTTTGAGCCGCCAAAAACACCACTACTATTTCTTGGAGCAATATGCTGAATTTCAGGAATTCTATTTTTTAGAGCTGTAACATCACTGAGCTTAAAATTTATTTGTCTGCCTGTTTTAAAGCCATCATAAGGGACTGAGGTTGCTTGACCCCAAACAAATAAACTGTTGGAAGAAATACGCTCAAATTGGCGTTCAAAACCATGATCAATTCCTTTAGCAGCTCCTGAAAGCACTATGTATAAAAAGATTCCCCAAAGCACGCCAATAACGGTAATTATAGTACGCACTTTATTCTGCTCAATAGAACTGAAAATTTCTTGCCAAGTATCTTTATCAAATAGTGTTTTCATTTATTCGTCCCTTAGGGCAATAATTGGTTTTATTTTTGCAGCTCTTCTGGCAGGAATATAACCTGCCAAAGCACCAAATAGAATAAGAATAATAGTTGCAGTTACAGCAGTTGAAAGATCAATATATGGATTGGTAATGTAGTAATCCTCTTCAAGCGTATCACCAATTAAACTTAAAGTAGCGATACCAATAATGAGCCCTAAATAACCAGAAAAAGTAGTAATAAAAATAGATTCTTGTAATATCATATTAATAATACTTTTAGGACTTGCACCAATTGCTTTCCTTATCCCAAGTTCCTTAGTACGTTCCTTCACTACAAACACCATAATATTACTTATTCCAATAATTCCTGCAATTAGTGTGCCAATACCAATAAAGGTAATGATGAGTTGCAATACGCTTGCGAATTGTTGGGTTTCTTTTAGGCTATCCGCTACATTTCGGATATATATTCCACTTCTATCTGTAGGGGAGATAGCTTTTCTATTTTTTAGAAATCGTTTTAGTTTTTGTTCAAAATCAACAGCTCCTGCATAACCAATTTCAGGTTTATAGCTGAGTATAATTTCATCTATCTTATCCGTATTTTTCTTTATTTTCTGCAAACTTGTGTAGGGGATGTAAACTGTGCGCTCTTCTCTATCCCCTCCATCATCTTGGAAAACACCAATTACTTTCCAGGTATGTCCACTTCCGTCAATATATTTTCCGATAGGATTTTCATTTTCAAATAAATCGAGAGCAACTAAGCGACCAATAACCGCATGTCTTTTTTGATGAGTGATATCATCTTCATGTAAAAATCGCCCTTGCATCATAATTGTCATCTCGTTATATTGATGTGAGGGACTTACGGCTCTTATAGAATAATTATTGCTTTTGTGTTTGTATTTTATATTTGCATAATCATATATTCTCGGGCTGATGCTTTCTAGGTAATTTTCAAAATTATCGATAATTGCTTTAAGATCTGAGTTATCAAACTCTATTCTTCTTCCAGTTTCATATCCCTTAAATGGTTCAGTAGTTCTGCTAGATGAAATGAACATACTATTTGTATTATCGTCATTAAAGAATTTCTGAAAAGTATTACTCAATCCATTCCCAAATCCGAATAGAATAACGAATATAAATATACCTAAAGCTACTGTAAATCCTGACAAGAAGGTTCGTAATTTGTTTTTGCGAATGGTATCAAAAATTTCTATCCAGTTATCTCTATTAAACATGATTTAACTAGCTTTTTTTTGATTCACTAAAGTATCTTCTACAATCAAGCCATCTTTTAGTCGGACTATACGTTTACACATTAATGCAATTTCTTCCTCATGGGTTACAACTAAAATTGTTTTCCCCTGATTATTTATTTCTTGTATTAAAGCCATTACTTCATTGGAAGTGGTAGAATCCAAAGCACCAGTTGGCTCATCAGCTAATAATACTTTGGGTTGGCTCACTAATGCTCTTGCTATAGCAACTCTTTGTTTTTGTCCTCCTGAAAGTTCGCTTGGCAAATGAGTAGCCCAATTTTTTAATCCTACTTTTTCTAAGTAGTTAAGTGCTTTTTCTTGTCTTTCCTCTCTTTTTTTACCTTGGTAATATAAAGGTAAAGTTACATTTTCTAAAGCGGTTTTGTAATTGATAAGATTGAAGGATTGAAAGATAAATCCTAGAAACTGATTTCGGTATTTGGCTGCTTTTGTTTCATCCAAATTTTCAATTGGGACATTGTCAAGCGTGTAAGTCCCCTCATTGGCAACATCCAACATACCAATAATATTTAGTAGGGTGGATTTTCCTGAACCAGAAGAACCCATAATTGCTACCAATTCTCCTTCTTCAACTTTAAAATCAATTCCCTTTAATACATGTAGGGAATTTTTCCCCATTTGATATGATTTGTGTAAGCCAGTAATATTTATCATAGTTATTGCTTTGTTGATGGTAAAATTAAATAAAATACAGTACTATGCAAAGCAAAGTACCTAAAAATATATTTACTAGATTAATTGATTAAATTTTATTGAAATAATAACTTTAAAAACGAAAAAGTGAAGTGAATATTGTATTGAGAAGTTATTTCCTTTCTACCCAATCACCATGTTCTTTTATAAGATTAATTAAGGCGGTTACTGCTTTTTCTTCAGGGATATTTTTCTCCACTACCGTTTGTTCTTTGTAGAGTGTAATTTTTCCTTTTCCAGTTCCTACATATCCATAATCGGCATCTGCCATTTCTCCTGGTCCGTTTACAATACAACCCATAATCCCGATTTTAACGCCTTTCAAATGGTCGGTTTCTTTTCTGATTTTTGCAGTTGTTTCTTGTAAATCAAACAAGGTTCTTCCGCAACTCGGGCAAGAAATATATTCCGTTTTAGAAATTCTAGTTCTACTCGCTTGTAGTATCCCGAATGCTAATGAATTTATTGATTGATCAGAACCACAATTTTCTGCCGCAACAAATATCCCATCTCCTAAGCCATCTAATAATAACGCTCCAAAATCAGCACTAGCTGAAAGCTGTAATTGTTCTACTGATAAATCACCATAAGCTCTACCAATTACTACAGGAGTTTTAATTCCGTTATTCATCAGTTCAGTAAAAAGTTTCCTTTGCTCGGCAACCCCATTTTCATTATAAGTATCTATCATTAAAACAGCTGTTGTATCTGTTTTTAGTTTTGCAAAAAGCTCCTCACTCAAATCAGAAAAACACACATAAACAATATTTAATTTTTTTGAAATTTCTGTTTCATCTAAATAATCATTTATTGTTAAAAAGGGATATCCTTTTTTATGTTCTAACCATTTTTTGTAATTGTAAATAATCCCTAAAGTTCCCGGCACTTCAAAATCTACATCATGATTACCAACAAAAACATAATCGGCAGCCATATCAGTAAGGTTCCATTTATCCAAAGGAACAGAATAGTTAGAGCCAATTCCAAAAAAGGATGCAGGTGTGATTTTCTTTTTCAAACAAAAATCAGCCATTACAATCGGTACATTTTTCCCTCCAATATTTAACACCTCATTTGTTTCTCTTCTTTTGTAGTCAAAAGAATGTAAAGGATTTTTCGTGATTTCCTCTATCTTTTCATGAGCTTCAATACCAGTGAAATGATTCAATAATTCTTGTGCAACTGGCATTTCAAATTCAGGTGCTTCTGTTAAGGAAACTCTGATAGTATCGCCTATTCCATCTGCTAAAAGTGTACCTATTCCTACTGCTGATTTTATTCTTCCATCCTCTCCTTCTCCTGCTTCAGTAACACCTAGGTGAAGTGGGTAGTCCATTCCTTCTGCTATCATTTCTGAAACTAATAACCGGTATGCTTGTACCATTACTCTAGTATTGGATGCTTTCATGGAAAGAATTATTTCATGATAATCGTTATCACGGCAAATGCGTAAAAACTCCATTGCTGATTCCACCATTCCTTTTGGAGTGTCACCATAACGACTCAAAATCCTATCAGATAAGGACCCATGATTTGTGCCTATTCGCATGGCTGTACCGTGCTCTTTACAAATCTTAACAAGGGGAGTAAATTTTTCTCTTATTCTGATAAGCTCATCCGTATAACTTTCATCTGTATATTCAATTTCCTCAAACTTCTTTTTATCAGCATAGTTTCCAGGATTTACTCTAACTTTCTCTACAATTTTGGCGGCTATTTCAGCTGCATTTGGTGTGTAGTGAATATCGGCAACAATAGGAGTGTTGTAACCTCTTTTTGCCAATTCATTTTTTATGTTTTGTAGGTTATGTGCCTCCTTTTTACTGGGTGCAGTAATACGCACGAGTTCACAACCCGCTTCTATCATTCTTATGGATTCCTCTACAGTAGCTTGGGTATCCATTGTATCAGTAGTGGTCATGGATTGTACTCGGATGGGGTTGTCCCCTCCAAAACCTAAATTACCTACTTTTACTTCACGCGTTTTATAGCGAGAATACTGTGTTAATGAATTACAATATTTCATTTATATTTTTACTACTTTTTTCGTTATTTCTTCTTTAGAATTAGATATTTTGATGAAATATATCCCATTTTTGAATGGTTCTAAATTTAAAATTTCAGAGATAAAACCTGAATTGGAAACTTTTTTAGCAACAATTGTTTTTCCAAGATTATCTTGTAGAATAATATTTGTCTCTCCATCTGATAAGCCTTCAATAGTTATACTGCTTTTTGTAGGGTTAGGGAAAATATCCCAATTGTTTACCTCCTCAGTCGATATTGTTGTTTGAGAATATCCTACAGTAAATTGATGTATAATATTGGTTCCAAAGTCAGGGTTAAATGTTTTTAACCAACTGGCTCCAATTTCACGAAAACGAACCATGCCTCCACCATCATTATTTGCCCAAAAATCTAAACCATCTTCATCAGTATCAGACATTATGAATGTGTAGCAGCCAGGAACAAAAGTTATAGTATCACGATATTGAGTATTTCCTAGAAGGGTTCCGCTTGTGTGTTCAATACTTCCATTGTCATTATAAAAATCCCAAGTAGTTTCAGATTCTTGTGTGAAGGTATTAATAACACCCCCATTTGTGCCGACCCAAAGCGCAAAAGTTTCAGGGTAATCTGGTACATATTCAAATTCGCCTTGCATTGTGTTGTTTTCAGTATAGTCATCTGTCTGACCATTAGGGTTTTTTAGTATTACTTCAAAAGTATTTTCACTACCTGACCAATTTGTAAGGTTTGGAAGCTCTACTTCTTCTGTTTCTAGGAAAGCTAGATTACCATTCCAAGTATAAGTGTGTGTTGTCCCGCCAACTACTTGGTAATCAATATCTAAAGATGTTAAAGCAGAACTACCATAATTTCTAATCTTTATTAATGGCTTCCCGCAAATAGGATTCTTACGGCTATGTTCATCTTTTAAAGATGGTCTGATAATGTCAATAATTTCTGCTGAATTACTAAAATTAGTACCTTCATATTGGAATAATTGACATTGAATTGTATATACAGGCGTTTGACCTAAGCCACCATTATAACAGATTCCCCCTTGTTGTATAGGACATGATGTTCCTGGATGAGGACTCCAGCTAAAACTATCAAAATCGATATTTATTTCAATAGAATCTCCAGCATTAATATATGGTGTGATTTCATGGTTAAAAGCCTGAGCTTTTTTTCCTGGACACCAATTTGCTCTATCGTAAATCCAAGTTCCTCCTTGAGGGTAAATAGGATTTTCACCACAATTATCATCCCAATTATATTGTGTGTGGGATTGTATTCCATCAAGCTTTAAGTGATAATTAATAGGATTAAACTCAGCAGCATTTATATTATTGTCAAAACTATGACCAGTTGATACCATTTTTATCATAGCTTGTGTGCTATTTCCTTCAATAAATTTTGTTTGAGGAATTAATTTAGTGGCTTCAAAATCAATGGAAGAAGAATAGTTGTATCCTCCAGAATAGATGTTTTCCATTTTCACAACATCTCTAGCAGGAGTCCCCTCAATAAATTCAAAATCGAGTGTAGCACTAAATCCTGATGACCAACCACTGTAATGACATCTTATTTCTACAGAATCTCTAAGGATTTGTATGAAATCAGTAACATCAAATACATGAGTAAATTCCCAGTTGTTAGCCAAACCACTTCCATAAGGAGTGATTACACGAGCCAATTCATAGTTTTCAATAACATCATAAACTTGATACCAAGAATGGTAAGTAAGATACATTGATGTGTTAGAAGCTACAAAGTTAGAGTCAATAATATTTCCTAAACTATCAAATTCCATGTTATAGAAATTTGCCATCCAACCATTTATAGTGTCAGTAGGAGTTGTTGGATTATTAGCATCATTAAATTCTATTATTTCATAATTTATGTATAGTGCGGAATCTAAATCATTTGTTGTGGTGTCCCAAAAATGAAAATAAGTTGAGTCACTGCTGTAATGAATTGAATCAGTTGCTGAGCCATTCACAGTAAATAAAGGCGCTGTTAGTAGTGATGAATCAATTTCACCTGTTCTGTGGCGAACAAAAATTTGTGAAGTATAGTCCCAGTGAGAACATCCTCCGGCTGCACAACCCATGGTATAGTGTAGATATACTTTTCGGTAATCTTTAGTAGCATCAGGCAGGACACCCCATTCATCATAGTTTCCATACGAAGTCATGTCGGTATGATCATGTATTCGAACTGTAGTTGTGTCGCTAGCAAAAAGAGTTAGACTAAAAAGAAGAGCAGAAAGAATAAGTATTTTTTTTTTCATAAGTTGAATTTTAAAGCTACAAATTTAGTTTATTTTTCAATTTCGGTTACTCCACCAGAGACAATTAATTTCATTATTTCAGATGATGATTTATCTATAGGGGTTATATATGATTTTTCAACCACAAAAAGTTGTCCTGAAAAAGCATAAGAATGGGGTAAATACACTAAAACTTTACCTCCTTTTATTCCTAAAGAACTTAAGTCTTCATTTGTGATAAAACCGATACGTTCAATAGTTGAATTTTCGTAAAGTTTGATAAGTACTGCTTGATCAAAGCCTTTCTTTTTTCCAACAAAAGTGCGCATTAAATCTTTCATTGATGTATAAATAGTTTGTAATAATGGTGCTTTTTTTAATAAGCCTTGAAAGAAAGAATTGATAGGGCTAGCAATAATTGCCGAACCTGCAAAACCAATAAAGGTAATTAATGCAATAATTGCAATAAGCCCAAGCCCTGGGAATTGAAAAGGTAAAATTCCATCAATTTTTATGAATGTCCAATACACCACATAAAGAGTTACTGATATGGGAACAATGTATATTAATCCTTGTAAAAAATAATTAATAAATTTTTTCATACTTTTAAACTTTAGTTTTCGTTAGAAGTCATAAAAGTACTAATCTTTAAAATATATAGCCATGAAAAAAATAGTTTTTAGTTTCCTGCTTCTTTTTGCAGCTTCTTTATTTATTACTCAAAATATTTCTGCACAAGTAGTAGTAAAGTCAAAACGCAACAAAACAACCAAGAAGGTAACTGTTAAAAAACCAAATCACCATAGAGGGGTTACTGTTAAAACAAGGCCTACTCATCATAACCCTCATAGAGTTGTGGTGGTAAAACCTAACCGACCAAGAGTAATTGTAAAGCGCCCTAATCGAATCAGAAAAAATTATATTTGGGTAGATGGGCACTGGAAATGGAGCGATTTTTATGGTGATTATATCTGGGTGCAAGGGAAGTGGATGCGTCAAAAAAGAGGTTATCATTGGGTCCCAGGTTTTTGGGAGATTAGTCTGGACGGATTTATTTGGATAGAAGGCTATTGGTCACGCTAGTATTTTATCATCTTTTCCTGTTGAAAAGTATTATTAGTCAGCCTCTTTCTTCCTTTCTTCCTTTGTAATTTTGAGAAGATTAAAATTTTTAAAAATGCAAAAATCTATTCTATACATTGGCGTACTCCTTTTGGGGCTAAGTGCTTGTGTAACTCCAAAAATTCATAACGCTTTAATTGCTGATCAAGAAAGTACAAAATTAGCATTAACTTCATCTGAAAAAAAGGCACTTGCCTTGGCTAGTAATTTGGAAGAAAAGGAAGGGACTATAGTTTCTTTGCAAACCCAAATTTCTGAGTTGAGAAATGATTCTGTTCAGAATGGAAAATCCTTAGTTATTTTACAAAATAAATATGATGAATTGAGTGATGCTTATGATTTGCTGACTTCCAAGAATAGCCGATACATGGCCGATAAAGCTAAAGAAACCAAAAAACTTTTGGAACAATTGGAAGAAGCTCAAACTGAACTTTTTGCAAAAGAAGATGAGCTAAATAAGCTTTCCAATTCCTTAGACGCAAAAGAGCAAGAGTTGAAAATAGCGCAAGAAGAATTAGAAGCAAGGTCAGTAAGAGTTACGGAATTGGAAACAATTATCAATAAGAAAGATTCTATGGTAACAGCCTTAAAGCAATCCATTTCCAAAGCACTTAGAGGCTTGGAAGGAGAAGGGCTAACCATTGAGCAAAGAAACGGGAAAGTGTATATTTCACTAGAGGAAGATTTGTTGTTTGCATCAGGAAAATATACGGTAAATAGCGGAGGTGTTGCTGCACTTAATAAATTGGCAACTGCTTTGGCGCCTCAAAAAGATTTAGAAATTTTGGTGGAAGGTCATACGGACAGTATCCCTTTGAGTGGAAGAGGTTTGGTGAAAGACAACTGGGATTTGAGTGTTATGCGTGCAACTAATGTTGTAAAGGTTCTGACGAAAAACCCAAGTTTAAATCCTTTACAATTAACTGCAGCTGGTAGGGCTGAATTTGTGCCTATTGCAAGTAATAAAACCAAGGAGGGAAGAGGTGCTAATAGAAGGATTGAAATGATTCTTTCTCCTAATTTGGACGATTTATATAACCTATTAGAAGAATAAGATGAAACATTTACCTTTAATTATATTATGTATTATTGCTTTTTTCTTTTTGAAGAAAAGATTTTTTGACAATACGGATTATAAATCCATGCTTGCTAATGGTGGAATTATTATTGATGTGAGGTCAAGTGGAGAGTTTTTTGGAGGGCATATTGAAAACTCATTAAATATTCCATTAGGTGATTTGCCTGATAAATTAGATTATCTAAAAGATAAAAACCAACCAATTATTACTTGTTGTGCTTCAGGAATGAGAAGTGCAGGAGCAGCAAAATTACTTTCAGCTAAAGGCTATACTAATGTAGTGAATGGTGGAGGTTGGTCCAGCTTAGAAAGTAAGCTCAAATAAAACTGAGGTGTCAGTTTTTAAATTCAAACAGTTTTCCATAATACAAGAAAAATCAGCCATGAAAGTGGGGACTGATGGCGTATTGCTTGGGAGTTGGGTAATTTGCAAACACGCAAATACTATTTTAGATATTGGCTGTGGCACAGGATTGATAGCCTTGATGCTTGCGCAAAGAAACTCAAAAAGCAGCATTACTGGAATTGAAATTGATGCAATAGCTAGTCAAGAAGCACAGTTGAATGTTAGTAATTCTGATTGGCAAGAAAGGATTAAGATTGAGCATACATCTTTGCAAGATTTTAAACCTCAAACTCAATTTGATTTAATCGTTAGCAATCCTCCTTTTTTTCATGAAAATAAAGCGCAAGATAGAAGGGCGACTGCACGGCACACCAACTATCTTTCCTTTGAAGAATTAATAGAAAATGCTGCAAATCTACTTTCAGAAAAAGGAATGTTTGGGGTAATCATTCCTAAAGATTCTGAAGCACAATTTTGTGGAATTGCTAAAACTCACAACTTATATTGCAATAGAGTGTGTAATGTAAAAGGGAATGAGACAGTATCTGTAAAACGAGTAATGTTAGAGTTTTCATTCAATAAAGTTGAAAGGACAATAGAATACTTAACGATTGAAACTGCAAGACATCAATACACTGATGGGTACATGCAATTGTGTAAAGATTTTTATTTGAGGATGTAATATTTTCTGAAGTTTAGAAGGTAAATTTGGGAAATAAGAATTAATTAAAAAGAAGGTTTTTATTTTCTTTTTAAAAACTCAAAATTCATAAAAATCAGATTAATGTATTGTTTGTTAGTGCGTTATCATTTTTAGCGTATCCGTATGAATACGGATAAAACAGCCAATTATTTTATTGTAGGTTTGGGGGTTTGTTAATTAAAAAATTTAGAATATGAAAAAATTACTATTGATATTAATTGCTTTGCCAATGATTGGGATTGGGCAAAGTGATAAAAAAATTACAAAGATTTATGGAGGTATGCCTACATCCAATGAAAATATGGGTTGGGAAGAAGATAAAACTCCAAATGAAAAGTACAGTGGCGTTATAAAGATTGATTCTACAATTAGTGCTTCAGAAGTAATTGAAGCTTTTATGATAACATTTCAACCATTACAAGATGCAAATATAATGACAAAGCAGATGCGTAATAATAATGCATTTGGAGCAGTCGCATCATCATTGAGTGGGGATTATAATTCTATGGATGATTTTACAAAAGCAGGAGATGCAGATTCTAGAAGGCAAAATCAAGCTCAAAGCTCTTGGAGTGTTCAATTTATTGATGGAGTACGATTGTCTCGTTTCTACTACAATATTAGTGTCCAAGTAAGAAATGGGAGGTATAAATTAGTAGTTATTCCCGCAGGAACATCTGGATATGCAAATGACCATATTCAAACAGAATGGAGTCAGATGTTTAAAAAAGGAGAGGTTAAATCGATTTACTCTAAGTATTATAGTCAAATGAAAATTAAATTAGCATATACAATAGATCAATGGATTAGTAATGTAGATGAACATCTAATCAAGGATGGAAATGATGACTGGTAGAATCAGGTAATTTTCTTAATATTTTTAAGGTTTTCTATTGTGTTAATTCCAGTAATTTAATTCTATTAATAGAATTGTATAATCACATATCTTTAAAAATATTTGTATAGTTAAAGTAATACCTTTATTATTGCATATTAATTTAAAGATATAACTTTATGAAAAATTCAGCAACTCAATTATTATTAAATCAAGCCCAAGAGAAAATAAATTCTTTTTCTGTATTAAAATCTGTAGAAAAACCATATAAAGGATGGGTGAGTACTATTCGTGTTTCTATTAAAATGTCCTTAAGGCAATTAGGGGAAAGGTTGCATATTTCTCCACAAGGCGTTAAGGATTTAGAAAAAAGAGAAGAATCAGGGTCAATCACAATTAACTCCTTAAAAGAGGTAGGTCGTGCTTTAGATATGGATTTGGTATATGGGTTTATTTCTAGGCACAATAGTTTGGAAGCTATGATTGAAGAAAGAGCAAAGGAAATTGCTGAGGAGCTTATTTTAAAAACAAGTCCAGATGGGGCTGATAAAGAAATAAAAAAAGCAATTGAGCAAAAAACTTATGAAATAGCTTCTAAAATGCCATCTTATTTATGGGATTAGTTGAAGGCTTTATTCAACACGAATAGCTAAATATCTAAAAACCGTAACCTATCTTCTGGTGAAGGTATCTGACATTCATCTTCTTTGCCAAACCATTTATATCTATTCTTGGCAAAAACCTTGTAAAAATACTCTCTTATAAATTTAGGTGCAATAGCTAAAAAGTAAGAAACAATCAAATAAGGAGGTTTCAGGTTTCTTGTTATCTTTTTTATCGCTTCTGATCTGTCATATACCTTTCCGTTTGAGTAATAATAAATTGTATCTAAATTTACTTGAATATTAAAGTCTTTTAGGAACGATTTAGCAAAGTCAGATTGCAAAGAACAAAATGACATATTATTGTTTTTCTCGTGCTTCAATAAAAAAACAACCAATCCATTGCAGAAACTACAAACTCCATCATAAAATACTATATTTTTCTTCTCCATCATCATTGTTTTAATAATCTATATAAGGATAAAGATACAGCAAATAAGTAGATTAGATGAAGATTAATATACCCAATTTTGGTTATTAAAGTTGGTGTTAATGTATGCCCCAGAATATAGAGTGTTGGAACAATTATTATAAAAACATAAAACACTTTTGGAATAATCAATTTTTGAATGACTTTCTCTAAAGGTTTTGTGTTTATTATTCTAATCAAAGTGAGTAGAATAATAACTAAATAAAATGTGTTTACCCCAGAGAAAGCAATCGCTAACATATTATAATTAAAAATATGAAACAGGCAACACAGACCTATATAGACTAAGGACCATCTTAAATTAATTAATACCAAAACTACTCCTAATTCAAAAATAATAGCTGCATAGTCCAAAATCTCAGCAAAAAATGCATCTCCAAATGGAATAAATCCATTCAAATAATGATAAAAATCTGTCCCTTTATTGTACCTGAAAACTAAACTTTCAATATGGTGTTCGTAAATGTTCAAATAGGTTGAATCCATTAGTTTAAAGATTCCTGCAGAAAACCAAGCGAAAAAAAACAGTAAGGTAAAATTCACAAGCCATACATTATTGATAGCGCTTTTTTTGCCTAAATACTCATCAATAGAGAGCCTACTTCCCCAACCTGTAAAGCCTAATATTAAAAAAGTTATATCATTGAAAAAAGTGTGATCAATCTTTTGGAAACTATATAAAATTGAACATTCAAATATCAATATCAAGGAAAAAACTACCCCTGCCTTAGCTGATTTGTAGCCAAATAAAATGCAAACAAAAGCGATAGTTCCGATAACATTTAATACCAAAAATAAAAACTCATCAGGAATAGAAGGGATAAGATAATATGCAATTGAAGAACTATTAGGTGCATATATATAATCTGCTATAGCCCCTAATCCAGCTTTAAGAGGAAGGTCATATATGAGATAATATACAACACAGTAAAGAATTCTTAGTAATCCAAATTCAATTCCTTTAAAATTGTAAAAGCTCTTTATTCTATTATTTATTCTGGTTATCATAATTTAATAGCTGATATTAATCCTAACTATTTTTATTAGTTTTTCTGATTTTTTATCTGTCCAAAAAACTTTGATGTATTTAAAATCCTTTTCATGGGTAATGCTTTCTACCCCCTTGGAAAGAAAAGTTTCAAGTTCTAATAATTCATTAGGTAAGTATGCTACACCTTTTTTGTAAAATAAATCTTTTAGCTTAGGAAAATCCCAAAAACGACTTTTGATTGTACGATCAATCATATTTATATTCAGAGGACTTTGGAACAATAATCTAGGATTTATAACTAATGAGTCTCCTCCATCCTTGTATACATAGAACTCATAACTGCACCATCTAGGTTTATATAAATTTGTATAGTAATCATCAACTAAATATTCATGCTGATGGAATTTATCATCAAAAGCTTTAGAAGCCGGACTGTAATATTTATTCTGTCTAAACTGATATTGCATTTTAATAATATCAGGTTTAGCAAAATCAGGATAACAAAGGGATGGGTACGGTTCCTCAAATTTAAACTTATACACTAGCTGTATGGAACAAATTAGAATTATAATCCAAAACCATTTAATGGCATTATTTTCTTTCATTTTAAGATTGAAGAATCGTTAGTTCACAAAGATAAGAATTTTTTATTTTTGGTGAGTAAGGGATTATTTCATGATCCCTGTGGGTGTTTTGCAAATATAAACCCAAATTCATTGCATTCATATTGTTCTTTATTTTTTAATTTTATAAAACTAAAGTTTTAACATTAAAAAAAATAAAACCCAATTTTCATTGGGTTTATATTTGCGGTGAGGAAGGGACCGCAATTTAGAATATCTTCACTTTTCAACAAGTTTAAAAATATCACCCTTTTTATGATAGGGTTAATATTCAAGTTGTTTAATATTGATAAATATTGATTAAACTGAATTAACCAAAATCTGTCCTACAGATTGTCCTACCATCATATTATGAAAGTAAATTTTAGAATTGAAAAGAAACATCCAAAAGACACATCAAGTAATATTAGGCTTGACTTTACCTACAATGGAAAAAGGTTTAGAAAATTTATTGGCATAAAAGTTTTAAATCATCATTGGAATATCAATAAGCAAAGATTAAAAGCAAGTTGTGGGGATGCTCTAGTCGTAAATAAAAGATTAGAGATATTATCAAAAAAAGTAATAGACATATATTATGATTTGTTAAATAATAATCAACCTATTTCAAATGGGATATTGTCAGAGAAACTTAATGAGAGTATAAAAGGAGTTAGAAATTATCAATCCTTTTTTGAGTATTGTGAAGTGTTTTTAGCTAATAGTGAGAAAACAAAAAAACCATCTACTGTAGATGGCTATAGGTATTCTATAGATAGTTTAAGGAAATTTAAAAAACATTCTAAACGTAAATTAGATTGGGATAACTTAGATATGAAATTCTATAAAGAATATCAGGTCTTTCAATATACAGTATTAGAAAATAATCCTAATTTATTTGGAAGAAGAATTACAGATATTAAGGCAATTATTAATGATGCGACTAAAGTTGGAATTAATAAGTTTATGGATTATAAAAAGTTTGTAATAATAAGAACAAAAACTAAGAAGTTATATTTGAATGACAATGAGGTAGAGCTACTGTATAGAATAAATTTAACTAACAAAAAAAAGCTTGAGAGAGTTAGAGATATTTTTATCTTTTCTTGCTTAACAGGAGTAAGATTTTCTGATTATTTAAGTGCTAATAAACAAAATATTGAAACCTTAAAAGATGGAACAATAATTCTAAGATATTATTCAAAAAAAGTAGATAAAGAGATTGTAACAATACTCAGAAAAGATGCAGTATTTTTATTTAAAAAGTATAATTATCAATTTCCAAAAATATCATCACAGAACTATAATTTGTACTTAAAAGAATTAGGTCAGCTTGCAGGACTTATTGAGGATTTTACAGTTGATGGGTATGAAAAAGGATTGCCGATACTTATAACTAAGCCAAAATATAAATTCATAGCATCTCACACAGGAAGAAGGTCATTTGCCACTAATTTATATAAAAGGGGAATACCAATTACTCATATAATGAAAGCCACAGGGCATATTAAAGAAAGTGATTTTTTAAACTATGTTCAACATACTGCAGAAGAAAGTATGATTGCAATAAATAAAGCTTTAACCTCAACAGAGAAGATTATAACTATGAATTATAAAAAGAAGGCTAGTTAAAAAATGCTGACTTTTCAACACACATTACTTGTTGCTATTCAAGTGGTTACACAGACTTTAACTAGACTTATATAGAAACATAAAGTAAAACTTACCCAAACAAAAATAGATTTTTTCTCTTATATAGTAAAGAAGGTTATTAATAATCTAAATACTATAAAAATGGAAAAAACAAACATCACAATCAGCAAAGAAGAGTTACAACAATTAATTGAAGATGCAATCTACAAAGCCACCTGCACTCAACCTAATTTGGAGTACAACATCATTACCGAAAAAGAATTGTCTAAACGACTAGGCATTACAAAGGTAACCCTACACAAATACAGAAAGCAAGGAAAGATACCTTTTAGTCAAGTGGGTAGAACTATACGCTATGATTACAAAGAAGTGATGGAAACTTTAAAACATAAGCAATGATACCGTTAGATAAAATTATCAATAAAAATAACTACACCTATACTCAAGTACTAAAAGGTAAGAGATATTGCATCTATGAACAAAGGGGGGTAGCAAATATGAGATGTTTTGAACTGTTTAAGTTAAAGGTTTTAGCGCCTATGGAGTTAAACGGTAAAAAATATGAAGAAAGAGAAGTTTTCCCAAAAAATGAAGACTTTGGATTGACCGCTTGGACAATATGCGATTGGGAAAAAGCACTCGCTAAGTTCAATGAATTAGAGAACGAGTAAGAAGGACATAAATAGTAATGAATGTTGGGTGTTTCACCCTTTAATACTTACTATATCTAATCAGTAAATTAAATAATCATAAACAACTAAAAATCAATTAATTATGTACACACAACAACAAAGACAAACAGTAATGTCA
>JABJNS010000149.1 GCA_018664745.1 Flavobacteriales bacterium
CCAGTCTTGAGCAAAAGATACTGTTGTCATTAATCCCATTGCTAAGACTAATATGTTACGTAAATTTTTTTTCATTTTTTTTTTTTATGATTAATACGGTGGCAAAGATAAACCTCTTTAACAATTAACACCGAAAAAAACTGCATCTTTTTAACAATTAAATGTTGGTATTACACGTAAACTACTGTTTTATAGTAATATAAGTTGTTAATTATTTACTAAAATATAGATGATATTTTTTTAAAAAGACTAAAATGAGTGGAAATATCGATATAATCTTGCTATTCTTTGTAAGATAGCCACTTCCACAGCTCTTTGTAGCTAGTTTTTTTTCCATACATCAGTATTCCTGTTCGGTAAATTCTACCTGCAAACCATGTGGTTAATATAAATGAAGAAATTAATATCCCAACTGAAAGGGCTAGTTCCCAATTTGCTACTCCAAAAGGCAAACGCACCATCATAATAACTGGAGAGGTAAAAGGAATTATACTCATCCAGAAAGCCAATGTGCCGTCAGGATTTTCCATTATAGGTTGTATCAGTATAAAGGAAAGAATAAGAGGTATAGTAATAGGCAATACAAATTGTTGGGTATCAGCCTCAGCATCTACAGCCGAACCTACTGCAGCAAATAAAGAACTGTACATAAGGTATCCTGCCAAAAAGTAAAAAAGGAAGGATACGAATATCTGTATAAGATTAATCCCTCCGGTTAAGCTACTTATCTCACTTAGTAGTACAGATTGTTGTGCAGCATTTAGTTCAGTAGTCATGCTACTTGCATCCATAAACAGAAGCTCTGCAATAGTAGCAATAGCAAAGGTAAGGAGTATCCAAAGTACAAATTGAGTAAGTCCAACTAGTGCAACTCCTAGTATTTTTCCCATCATTAATTGAAATGGTTTTACTGAGGAAATGATAACCTCCACAATACGGCTTGTTTTTTCTTCAATAACCCCACGCATTACCATAGTACCATACATAAAGATGAACATATATATAAGGATACCGCAAATAAATCCAATCCCCATACTTGCTTCTGCTTGTGAGTTGGTAGTGTTTCCGTCTTCTGAAATTATTTTGGTTGTAATGTTTACTGTGCTTTCTGCACTCTCTAATATAGTAAGATCAATGCCAGCAGCTTTTAATTTTTGGTGTTCAATAATTTTCTCTAACTGGTTTTCAATTCCATTACTTACGGATAAGCTAATTTGCTGATTGGAATAAAGCGTGAAATTATTTTCTTCTATATGTAGTAGTGCATAATAGTTGCTTTCTGTAAAACCTTCTTTTAGGAGAGTAGCCTTTTCTTGTGGGATTTTAGAAAAATGTAAAAATTCAGTATCTTCTAGTTGATTCGTAAATTCAAAACCATCCTCTTCAATAGCGATATTCCTTAGTTCTTGGCTTTCCTCTGCCAAATAAGTTGGAACTATCAAAAGAGCCGCCATAAGTAAAGGCCCAACAATTGTCATTACAATGAATGCTTTTTTTCGTACCCTTACTAGGTACTCTCTTTTTATGATGAGCCAAATTTTATGCATTGTTTACCGCTTTTATAAAGATTTCTTCCATACTAGGAATTTCCTTTTTAAAGGAGATGATTTCCATTGCTGCCACAATGCTCTGCAAAGCTTCTTGTTGTGTTTTCCCTTCTTTTAAAAGAATCCTAAAGGTAGTGTCCTTTTTACTTATGATAGAAAAATAATCGTTTTCACTTAATTCCTTATTTGCTGTAATTACTTCATAGGAATTATTGGTAAATTTCTTTTTTATTTCATCAATTGGTCCTTCAAGTACAGTTTGTGATTTATTGATGAGTGCAATATGATCACAAATTTCTTCCACTGATTCCATTCTATGAGTGGAGAAAATAATAGTTGTCCCATTTTCGCTTAATTCTAAAATTTCCTTTCGGATGATGGCCGCATTTATAGGGTCAAACCCACTGAAAGGTTCGTCAAAAATAAGCAGTTTTGGTTCATGGATTACCGTTACTACAAATTGAATCTTTTGTGCCATTCCTTTGCTGAGCTCTTCTACTTTTTTACTCCACCAACTAAGAATATCTAGTTTTTCAAACCAAAATTTTAGTTTTGCTAAGGCATCAGTATAGGACATTCCTTTTAGTTGGGCTAGGTAAAGTGCCTGTTCTCCTACCTTCATTTTTTTGTAGAGCCCTCTTTCTTCAGGTAAATAACCAATTTCAGAAATATGATGTTTCTCTAAAGGAACTCCATCAAAAATTAAACTACCACTATCAGGGGCTGTAATTTGATTAATGATACGCATGAGGGTAGTTTTACCTGCCCCATTTGGGCCTAATAATCCGTAAATACTCCCTTTGGGAACTGATATACTTACCTTGTTAAGAGCAGTATAATCTCCATATTGTTTAACAACATCTTTTGCTATGAATATGGGCTCTTTCATTTTACCCAAACATTTCTTTTACTCTATCAAAAAATGATTTGTCATTTCCTGTAGGGTTAGGGGTAAAGGTTTCTGACTTTTTACTTGCTTCAAAAAATTGCTTTTCTTCCTTAGTTAAATTTTGAGGAGTCCAAACATTAATATGGATAAGTAAATCACCAGTTCCATAACTATTTACTGAAGGTAATCCTTTCCCTTTTAACCTTAATATTTTACCACTTTGTATTCCTTCTTCTAGTTTTATTTTTACTTTTCCTGTAACAGTTGGAATTTCAGTATTTGTACCTAGAGCTGCATCAGCAAAACTAATATAATGGTCAAAGTGTAAATTTTGTCCATCACGAATCAAAGATTCATGTTCTTCAACAGCAATAAGGACAATTAGATCTCCATTGATGCCGTCCATAGGAGCGGCATTTCCTTTTCCACTTACTTTTAACTGCATCCCATCTTCAACTCCAGCAGGAATAGTAATTTTTACAGTTTCACTTTCTTTTAACATTCCATTCGCATCCGTTCCTGATGGGCGGTGGTCAATGCTTTTTCCATTTCCGTTACAATGTGGGCAAGGACTAGAAGTTTGCATTTGTCCTAAAATAGTATTGCTGATACGAGTAACTTGTCCGCTACCATGACAGGTGTTACAAGTATTATAAGTTACGCCTTCAGCATTTACCAATCGGCTTACTTTTATTTTTTTATCTACTCCCTCTGCTACTTCTTGTAGGTTTAAAGATAAACGAATTCTTAGGTTAGTTCCTTTAGTTACTCTTCTACCTCTACCTCTGCCACCACCTCCAAAGCCACCAAAACCTCCGCCTCCACCGCCAAAGATGTCGCCAAATTGGCTGAAGATATCGTCCATATTCATTCCGCCACCTCCAAAACCTCCTCCGGCAGCTCCACCCATTCCTGCATGACCATATTGGTCGTATCTTTGTTTCTTTTCAGGAGAGCTTAATACATCATAAGCTTCAGCAGCTTCTTTAAAGCTTTCTTCAGCAGCAGGATTGTCAGGGTTTTTATCAGGATGATATTTAACCGCTAACTTTCTGTATGCTTTTTTGATTTCTTTGGTATCAGCATTTTTGCTAACGCCTAATGTTTCGTAATAATCTCTTTTAGACATAGTTTATTCTTTATTTCCTACAACAACTTTTGCATAACGCAACACTTTACCCCCTAGTAAGTACCCTTTTTCAATGGTATCAATAATTTTTCCTTTTAGCTCATCAGATGGGGCAGGAATATTTGTTATTGCTTCATGAAAGTCAGTATCTAACTCTTTCCCGTTAGGATCTTCAATTTCTTTTAATCCTTTTTTCTCTAACTCAGCTTTCAGTTGCTTGTAGATAAGAACGGGTCCATCCTCATCAGTATAATTATTTGCTTTTATGGAACGCTCAAAATTATCCAAAATTGGCAGTAAAATAGTCATTATGTCCTTATTGGCAGTAGTAAAAAGTTCTATTCTTTCTTTTGCATTTCTTCTTCTGAAGTTTTCAAATTCAGCAAATAGGCGTAAATTCTTATCTTTTTCAACTGCTAATTGTTCTTCCAAAGTAGGAGGTGTTTTAACTTCTTCCTCTATTACTTCCTCAGGTGAGGTTTTTGTTTCTTCAGCCATTACCTCTTCAGAATTAATTGCTTTTTCAGCAATATCTTGCTCTTCTTTTTTTTTCTTACTCATTGTATATTTATTTTACACTAATATATAGTGCAAGTATTTTGCCAAAGGGATAAAGAGGACAATCTGTCAGTTTATTTTTTCTGATCCTCTAAGAATCGGTGGAGTGCCGCACCTTTTAGGTTGTGTGCAATTATGATTCCATTTCCATCAATGAGTACATTGCTAGGAATAGAGCGAATACCGTATTTGTTAGATCCTTCTGACTGCCAACCTCCTAAGTCAGATACATGGTATTCCCAGAAAAGTTGGTCTTTATTGATTGCTTTTACCCATGCTTTATTGCTTTTGTCAAGGGATAAACTAAATACTTCAAATCCTTTCCCGTTTTTGAATTTAGCTTTTGTGTATTTCCTATATGCATCAACTATATTCGGATTTTCTTTACGGCATGGTCCGCACCAGCTTGCCCAAAAATCAATCAAAACTAGTTTTCCTTTAAGTTCAGATAATTTAAGCTCATTTCCAGTAGGATTATTATAAGCTAATTCAGGAGCAATATCTCCAATTTTTAATCCTATTTCTTGTGCTGTTGCAAAATTGAATGCTACTGCTATAAGTAATGTTGAGAATATTTTTTTCATTTTTAGTCTATTCTTGTGATTTGCGCTCCAATTGCATTTAATCTAGTATCAATGTTTTGGTAACCTCTGTCAATTTGTTCAATATTATGTATCGTGCTTTCTCCATCAGCAGCAAGGGCAGCTAAAAGTAAAGAAACACCTGCACGAATATCAGGAGAGGTCATTGTTGTTGCTTTGAACTGCATGTGGTTTTGTCCAATAACTGTTGCTCTGTGCGGGTCGCATAAAATAATTTGAGCCCCCATATCAATAAGCTTATCAACAAAGAACAGGCGAGATTCAAACATCTTTTGATGAATAAGAACAGAACCTTTTGCTTGGGATGCAACCACTAAAACAATACTTAGTAAATCAGGAGTAAATCCTGGCCATGGAGCATCAGAAATAGTTAGAATTGAACCGTCAATAAAGGATTGTATTTCATAACTTTCTTGTGCAGGAATATAAATATCATCTCCTTGGCGTTCCATTTTAATCCCCAATTTTGAAAATACGGAAGGGATGACACCAAGCTCATCATAAGCTACATTTTTAATAGTAATTTCTGATTTAGTGATTGCTGCTAGTCCAATAAAAGAACCAATCTCAATCATATCAGGTAGGATTCTATGCGTACAGCATCCTAAATATTCAACTCCTTCAATGTGTAAAAGGTTAGAGCCAACACCAGTAATTTTTGCCCCCATGGAGTTTAGCATCTTGCAGAGTTGTTGTAGATAAGGTTCGCAAGCTGCATTGTAAATGCTTGTTTTCCCTTTTGCCATTACGGCTGTCATTACAATATTTGCTGTTCCTGTAACAGAGGCTTCATCAAGCAGCATATCAGTTCCTTTTAACTGTTCAGCAGTAACTCGGTAGAACTCTTCTTTACTGTCATAAATAAACTTTGCACCTAAATTTTCAAATCCTATAAAGTGAGTGTCTAGCCTTCTTCTTCCAATTTTATCTCCTCCTGGCCTTGGAATGTATCCTTTTCCATAACGGGCTAACAAAGGCCCAACAATCATGATTGAACCTCTTATTCGGCTACTTTTTGCTTTGTAATCATCTGATGATAAATAGTCAATATCAACATTGGCAGCCTTAAAGCTATAAGTTGATTCATCAATTTGTTTTACTTCAACATTTAAATCACGCAAAAGGTCAATAAGAATATTTACATCACGGATGTTGGGTACATTTTCCATGATCACCTCTTCAGGAGTAAGCAGTACGGCACAAAGTACTTGTAGCGCTTCATTTTTTGCTCCTTGTGGGTGTAAATCCCCTTTAAGTTTTATTCCTCCTTTTACCTTAAATGTAGCCATCTATTTTATTTTTTATAATTCTTTTTATAATTTTTCTTCTTGCTATTTGTTTTTTTACTGGAATTCCCACCTCCTTGCCTTACGGATGCTGAACGAATAAATTCAAAATCATCAGCTAAAACAAGTTGGTTGTTTGACATTTGCTTTAGGTGTAAACGAATCATGTTATTGTCAACCGAGCTTTCGTTAAAAAGGATGTATGATTTTTTCATTTGGTTGGCTATCATTCCTGCCATGATTTCTTTTTCATCCCCTTCCATTTTCAAACCTTCTTCAATCATGGTTTGTATGGTGTTTCCGTAATAGGAAAATTTTATTTTATTTCCAGGGTAAGTCATCTTTTCAGGACGCTCTTCTAGTTTTTCAATCTCGGGCTTTTCATAAGGCGATTCTATATCCAATTTGAAATCGGACATGATGTGTAAATGATCCCAAAGTTTGTGAGTGAATTCTTTCACATCACGCAAGTGAGGATTCATTTGCCCCATAAAATCAATAATAGCATTGACACATTTTTGTTGTTCAGCTTTATCGGTAAGGGCAGTTGCGTGATTTATCATTGTTTGTACATGTCTTCCGTAC
>JABJNS010000017.1 GCA_018664745.1 Flavobacteriales bacterium
TCAAGCATTTTTCACGATAGTAATTTTTGTTTTATTATTAATGGCTGTTAATTATTTTATAATAGATATTAATTTATTGATTAATAATATTTTTGAATCATATTCTCCAATAATAGTTGTCTTATTTTTTTTAATTTCAGAATCAATTTTAGGTTTAATACCTCCTGAAATATTTATAATCTGGTCATCAAAATCAGGTTCTCCTTTTTTATTTTTATTTGCTATAGCAACAGCATCATATATAGGAGGGGTTGTGTCTTACTTTATTGGAATGCGTATGTCTTTGATTCCATCCATTAGTAATTATGTTGAGCGAAAAATAAAACTGCATATTATTAATTTACGTAAATGGGGCGGTATTTTTATCGTTTTAGGAGCTATATCTCCAATTCCCCATTCAATAGTAAGTTTTGGAGCTGGCCTAATTAATTATAAGTTTAAATATTATTTGTTATGGTCACTTTTTCGATATTTGAGATTTGTAATTTATTATCTTATTATCTTACAGGTGTTATAATCTTTGGTTAATTATAGATATTCTTTATAAATATTGTTAGAAATACATTATGAGAAAAAATAAAGTAACAGTTTTCAAAGCATTTAAGGAATTTATTTGGCCAAGAAAAGGAATTGTTTTGATAGGGTTAATCCTTATTGTAGTTAGTAGATTAGCAGGCCTTGTGCTTCCTTTGAAAAGCAAAGAATTACTAGACGAAATAATACCTAATCAAGATTTAGACGGTTTAATCAATATGGTACTTCTTGTTGCTGGTGCTATTTTGATTCAAGCTGTTACTTCTTTTGCATTAACAAGACTTTTAAGTGTTGAGGCACAATTGTTAATTTCCAAGCTAAGAGCCAAAGTGCAAAAAAAAGTACTTTCCTTTCCCATTTCTTATTTTGACAATAATAAATCAGGGGCTTTGGTTTCTAGAATTATGAGTGATGTAGAGGGAGTGCGTAACCTTGTGGGTACAGGTTTGGTACAGCTATTTGGAGGTATAGTTACTGCAATCATCTCTTTAGTTTTATTGATTAATATTAGCGCAAAGATGACTTTATTCGTGCTTGCTCCAGTGTTCTTGTTTGCGATAATTGCTCTAAAAGCATTTGGGTATATTCGACCTATATTTAGGAAAAGAGGAGTAATAAATTCTGAGGTTAAAGGTAGACTGACTGAAACCTTGAACGGCGTTAGAGTCATAAAAGGATTTAATGCTGAAGAGCAAGAAAATATAAGTTTTGAAAAAGGGGTTGATCGCTTATTTCAAAATGTAAAAAAGAGTTTAACTGCTACAGCAATTATGCAGAGTTCCTCCGTCTTTCTTCTAGGATTGGCTTCAGTAGGTATTATGGGCTTGGGAGGTGCTATGATTATTGAAGGGACATTAACTATTGGTGATTTCCTTTCCTTTACGTTATTACTAGGATTTATGATTGCACCTATTGTACAGATGAGTAATATTGGTAGCCAGCTTACTGAGGCTTTTGCTGGTTTGGATAGGACAGAGGAAATTATGAATATGGATTCTGAAGTCACTGATGATTTAAGAACAATTGAGCTAAATGATATTATGGGAACTGTAGAATTTAAGAATGTTTCTTTTTCTTATGAAAAGGGAAAAGAGGTGGTACATAATATCAGCTTCAAAGCGGATATTGGTTCAGTAACAGCTTTGGTGGGTTCTTCAGGATCTGGTAAGTCGACTCTTGCAAGTTTGGTAGCTAGTTTTATTAATCCTGATTTAGGTGTTATTACTATCGATGGTAATGATCTTTCAAAAGTAAGTCTGAATTCTTTTAGAAGTCAATTAGGGGTAGTATTGCAAGATGATTTTCTTTTTGAAGGTACGATAAGAGATAATATTCTTTTTCCAAGGCCTGATGCTAGTGAGATTCAATTGGTTGAGGCGGTAAATGCTGCTTATGTAAATGAATTTACTGATAGGTTTGATGATGGTTTAGACACCTTAATTGGTGAGAGGGGGGTAAAGCTTTCAGGAGGGCAAAGGCAAAGAATTGCAATTGCTAGGGCAGTATTGGCCGATCCTAGGATTTTAATTTTAGATGAAGCAACCTCTAACTTGGATGCTGAGAGTGAATCGTTAATCCAAAA
>JABJNS010000018.1 GCA_018664745.1 Flavobacteriales bacterium
ACTAACCTCAACAATATGCTTTGCAGGAGGTACAAAAAGATAATCCCCATCTTGCATATAAATATCTTGTGATCGAGTTGGGTTAAACAAGAACTGATAGACATCTAAAGAATCAACAGTTTTACCATCTCTTTTAATATAAATATTACGGACTGTCCCTAACTGATTAGGCCCATTTGCCGCAATCAATGCATTAAATGCAGTATTGATTGCAGGAATACTATATGACCCAGGATTGTAAACCTCTCCAACTATATTCACAGTAATTACTCTAGAATATGATAGTGTAACATCAATCTCAGAGTTTTTCATATCCAAAAAAGATCCAAATTTGCTTTTTAGCAGAGAACGCATTCTCTTAAATGTCAAACCTTTTACATAAATTCTACCATAAGAACTAGGCGTAATATACCCTCTTTCATCAACCATTAAATTCTCTGAAAACTCAGAATAGCCCCAAACTGAAATAGATATTTCATCACCACTTCCAACTTTATAATTCTCAGGAGCTTTTGCATCCAATGCTTTTTGATAAAATGACAACTCATTATTTCTAAAAACATCTTGTCCGTAAATTCTCGCTTTAGGGTAAGAAGTAGTATCGGCAACTAAAGTATCTCCAAAAGCCTCATAAAACTTAGCTAAATTATCATTTACTACAACTGCTTCATTTTCATTTTTTGCATACTTTCCAGTTCCATTTTTAAAATCCATTGCCTCAGCAATTTCAGTATCAGAAAGCCCCATTTGTTTTAGCACTTGTTCTGATGGAATATCAGATGGACGCAAATCTTCAGGATTAGCATTTGAAGGCAAAAACTTCAAATATGCAGGGTTAATTTTTGATTTATCATAATTAGTTTGAGCACTTGAAATCAAGGACAAACAAACTACTAATGATAGTAAGATGATTTTTTTCATAATTATTCTTTTAAAACAGAACGAGAGATTACAATTCTTTGAATCTCAGAAGTTCCTTCATAAATTTGTGTAATTTTCGCATCACGCATCAAGCGCTCAACATGATATTCTTTTACAAAACCATAACCACCATGCACTTGCACTGCCTCAACAGTAGTTTTCATAGCTGTTTCGGAAGCAAACACTTTTGCCATTGCTCCAAGTTTATCATAATTTTGTCCGTTATCTTTAAGCCATGCTGATTTTAAACAAAGTAATCTTGCTGCCTCAATTTCAGTAGCCATATCAGCTAATTTAAATGCAATTGCTTGATGCTGAGAAATTTCTTTCCCGAATGCTTTTCTTTCTTTAGAATATTGTAATGCTCATTCATAAGCTCCTGAAGCTATACCTAAAGCCTGTGAAGCTATACCAATTCTACCTCCTGATAAAGTTTTCATTGCAAAAGTAAATCCAAAACCATCTTCTCCAATTCTATTTTCTTTTGGCACTTTTACATCAGTAAACATTAAAGAGTGAGTGTCAGAACCTCTAATTCCTAATTTATTTTCTTTTGGTCCTACAATAAAACCATCCATTCCTTTTTCAACAATAAAAGCATTGATACCTTTATGTTTTTTCTCTACATCTGTTTGTGCAATTACTAAATATACTGAAGCAGAATTTCCATTAGTAATCCAGTTTTTTGTACCATTTAACAAATAATGATCTCCCTTATCAATTGCAGTAGTTTGTTGTGATGTTGCATCTGAACCTGCTTCTGGTTCTGACAAGCAAAAAGCTCCAATTATCTCACCTGTTGCTAATGGTTTTAAATATTTTTGTTTTTGTTCTTCAGTTCCAAATGTTTCCAATCCCCAACATACTAAGGAATTATTTACTGACATTACAACCGAACAAGAAGCATCTACTTTTGAAATTTCTTCCATAGCTAAAACATAAGAAACTGCATCCATTCCTGCTCCACCATATTTAGGATCAACCATCATTCCTAAAAAACCAAGTTCTCCTAATTTTTTAATTTGTTCTGCTGGAAAAGTTTGATTTTCATCTCTTTCAATTACTCCTGGCAATAATTCAGTTTGAGCAAAATCTCTTGCTGCATCCCTAATCATCTTATGTTCCTCCGTCAATTCAAAATTCATTATTTGCTTTTTTTAAAATTCACGCAAAAATACATTTTTTAAACTATTTTTGAAAACTGATGAGTAATAATATAAAATACCGTGTTTTAGGAGTAATGTCAGGCACTTCATTGGATGGAATAGATTTAGCTATCTGCACTTTTATCAAAAAAGAAAATTGGGAGTTTAAAATTGAAAAATCTGACACCTTTAAATACTCTAAATTATGGAAATCAACCCTAGTAAATTTACATACCCTAAACAAAGAATTAATTGAAGAAACTAACATTAAATATGGTGCCTTTTTAGGAGAGAAAATCAATACTTTTTTAGGTAATGAAAAAGTAGATTTTATTGCATCACACGGTCATACCATATTCCATCAACCTGAGAATAACTACACGCTACAAATTGGAGATGGAAAAACAATTGCCAAAACAACTGGAATCACAACCATTAATGACTTTAGGAGTTTAGATGTTTTGCTTAATGGTCAAGGAGCTCCTCTAGTACCTATTGGGGATTTACATTTATTTCCAGATTATAAATACTGTATTAATTTAGGTGGTTTTGCAAATATTTCAATCAAAAATGAAGGAGGAATTACTGCTTTTGATATTTGCCCTGCAAATATTATAATGAATGAAGTGTGTAAAAACCTTGGTAAAGAATATGACAATAATGGAGATATTGCGAAAAAAGGAAAACTTATTCCAGAACTTTTACAAAATCTTAATCAGTTAAGTTTCTATAAAGAAATACCTCCAAAATCATTAAGCAGAGAATGGGTAGAAAAATTTATCAATCCATTAATTCAAAACCAAAAACATGAAGACACATTGCATACTTTTTGTGAACATATTGCATTTCAAATAGGTAAACACTTAGAGAACGAAACTGCAATATTCACTGGAGGAGGAGTACTCAATCTATACTTAATGGAAAGAATAAAACATTATTCATCCTCTGAAATAATTATTCCAAACCATACAATTATTAATTTTAAAGAAGCACTCCTATTTGGTTTTCTAGGTGTCTTAAGACTTAGAAATGAGATCAATTGTCTTAAATCAGTGACAGGTGCAAATAGAGATAATTGTGGTGGAATTATTCATCAAATCTAAACCTAAATTTCATACATTTGCGAAAATTTAAAACCAAGAAAAGATGGAAGAATTATTAAAGAAATTTGAAGATAAAAAACCTGAAGTGGTTTTTGAATGGAAAGACGAAAAAACAGATGCAGAAGGATGGATAGTAATCAACTCATTAAGAGGAGGAGCTGCTGCTGGAGGTACAAGAATGAGAGTTGGCGTTACAAAGGATGAGGTTTTAGCATTAGCAAAAACTATGGAGGTTAAATTTACAGTTGCAGGACCTCCAATTGGTGGAGGGAAATCAGGAATTAATTTTGACCCTAGAGACCCAAGAAAACAGGAGGTTTTAAGAAGATGGTATGCGGCAGCAAAACCATTATTAAAAACATATTACGGAACAGGTGGCGACATGAATGTTGATGAAGTTCATGAAGTAATGCCAATGTGTGCAGAGCAAGGAATACTATTCCCATTAGAAGGAATTGTAAACGGACATCACAGGAGAGATGAAGAAGGGAAAATGAAAATCATTAACCAATTAAAAGAAGGAGTCCCTTTAATTGTTAAAGATGAAAACTTAACTCCCAACCCAAATAAAGATTATTCAGTAGGAGATTTAATTACTGGATATGGAGTATCAGAAACTATTTTACATTACTACAACATCTATGGTGGAGATGTAAAAGGAAAAAGAGTAATCATACAAGGATGGGGAAATGTTGCAGGTGCTGCTGCTTACTACTTAGCACAAGCAGGCGCAATCATTGTTGGAATTATTGACAAAGTAGGTGGAGTTGTAAATCCTGATGGATATTCTTTTGAAGAAGTAAAGTCATTATTAGAAGACAGAACTTCTAACTTTTTAGAAGCTGACAACATGCTATCCTTTGAAGTAGCAAATAAAAAAGTATGGAGCGTAGGAGCTGAAATTTTTGTTCCAGCTGCAGCCTCAAGATTATTATCTCAAAAGCAATTAGATACTATGATTGATAATGGACTTGAAGTTATCTCATCAGGAGCAAATGTACCTTTTGCTGACAAAGAAATCTTCTTTGGTCCTATCTCAAAAAGTGCAGATGAAAGGGTAAGTGTATTGCCTGACTTTATCGCAAATTGTGGAATGGCTAGAGTATTTGCTTATTTAATGGAAGATAAAATTGAAATGACTGACAAGGCAATTTTTGCTGACACCTCAAACTGTATTAAAAATGCATTAATAAAATCGCACGCAATTAATAATAGTAAAACCGATATTTCAAAAACAGCTTTTGAAATTGCTTTAAAGCAGTTGGTTTAAACATTTAAATTATGGACACACAATTCTTAATGACCGAAATACTAGGAAACACAATTCAAGATTACACTTGGTTTATTGGAGCAGTACTTTTAGGATTTATTTTTAAAAAATTAATCTCAAAGTACTTAAGTCATCTCCTTTTTAAAATTGTAGGCACAAAAGGGACGGAAGTTGGAATTGATAAATTTGATGCTTTACTTACTAAACCAATTGGATTCTTCATAATGCTCTCTATCATTTACTTAGGAAGTTCACATATTGAATATCCTAGTATTTGGAATTTAGCACCCGAAAATGAAATAGGGTTAAGAATGTTCATAAATAGAGGGTTCTCGCTTATTTATATTTATTCTATTTTCTGGATTTTCTTAAAAGTAATAGACTTTATCGGTTTAATGATGAACAAAAGAGCTGAAGCAACTGAGAATAAAATGGACGATCAGCTTATTCCTTTTATCATTGAGATAGCCAAAATCATCACTTACATATTTGCATTAGTAATTGTAATGGGGAATGTTTTTGAAGTAGATATTACAGCACTTGCAGCTGGACTTGGTATAGGAGGTATTGCTTTAGCTAT
>JABJNS010000150.1 GCA_018664745.1 Flavobacteriales bacterium
ATATTCATAAGTACCATTGTCTTTTTTAAGGAGCCAACTAAAGATCCTAAAAGTATTATCTGGGGAGTAAACTCTACCTGTAGTTACTAAAGAGTCGAAAGGGAATTTAAAAGACTTTTTATATTGCAGTACTTCAGTTAAATTTTCAATAAATGCTGTATTTGCTGTTCTTTTTGCTTCTTCAGTATCAGCATTCATTATAGTGTGAGCCATCACTTTTAAAGTATCTTCATACTCAGCAAATAGGGTAGCATTTCCTTTTTGGGCGAATGCTGAAATGCATAAAAATACAAGAATGTTAATTAATATTGTTTTTTTCATTTAGAGGATGGTGACAAAAAATTACTTTTGCACAAAGATAATTATTTGATGAATTTACAAGCAAGAATACAGGCATTTACTCATTTAGGGGAATATTTAAAAATGGAGATACAGCAAGAGTCAGCAGAAAAATTGTACTCTGCAGAGGTGCTCAACCCTTGGTTTACCAAGGAAAATATTGATAAATCCCTAAATGCTTGGCACGAGCAGTTAAAAGTAGATATGCTTACAGCTTGGCTGAGTCCTTATAAACTAGAGGAGGTAGCAAGCCCAAAAAAGGTGCTTATCATCATGGCAGGGAACATTCCTTTGGTTGGTTTTCATGATTTCCTAACTGTGCTTATTTCTGGACATAATGTTGTGATTAAAATGTCCAGTACGGACAATGTGCTGTTAAGAGTGCTTATTGAAAAATTAATTGCTATTGCTCCAGCATTTAAAGAGCGTATTTCCTTTATTGATGATGTAAAGAACAGGAAATTTGATGCCGTAATTGCTACAGGAAGTGATAATTCCGCTAAGTATTTTGAGTACTACTTTAAAGGAGCTAAAAAGATAATCCGTAAAAACAGAAGGTCAGTTGCTGTGCTGGATGGAACTGAATCTGAAATGGAGTTAAAAGGACTAGCTAATGATGTATTTGCTTACTTTGGATTAGGTTGCCGTAATGTGTCCAAGTTATTTTTGCCTAAAGGCTTTGATTTGGATAATCTGTTTAAGGCATTCTACCCATATTCCCATGTAGTAGAACATAAAAAATACGGTAATAATTACGATTATAATAAAGCTATTTTCCTAATGGGAAGTAATGATTTAATTGAAAATGGTTTCCTATTGATGAAAGAGGATAAATCCTTGCTTTCTCCTGTAGCTATGTTGTATTATGAATACTATAATGATATGCATACGGTAGAGCAGTTTGTGGAAGAAAATGCTGAGCAGCTGCAATGTGTTGTTTCAAAAAAGGATATTGCCTTTGGAAATACACAAAAACCTAACCTTTGGGATTATGCTGATGGGGTGGATACAGTAGAATTTTTGAGGGAGCTATAAATTCCTATTGAAACTCATAAGCTCCTAAATCGGGAGTGTTTCTTGGGTTCCCTTCAATATCAATATCACTTGGCCCAATTCCAGCATCAATTGCAGGCGAGTTTTCTGTTAAATGAAAATCACTTTCCATTTTATCTTCAAACTTTGGAGATTGATTGATAATCGAATTGATGTAATGACTATTATCCGTATTTTCATCAGGGTCTAGCTTGATAAGGCAATGATCAAAAGTGTAATTGAACTCGCCTAGTTCTTGTTCTTGAAAACTAACTTCAGTAGATAAAGAGCCATCAATAATGCAATTGGTAAAATTGGCAGCATCCAAATCTCTAATGTAAATATTTCCATCAGCACCTTCATAATAGTTATTCAGCAGGATAGAGGGCGCGCTTCTGCGGTTATAATCCCAGTAATTAGCAAAAGTACAGTGGGTAAAATTATATGTACCACCAATATTACAAGCTACTGCATATTGTCCGCATTTACTTATAATTGTATTGCTTGCAGTAATATTAGCGCCTTGTCCTAAAATCCCAATAGCTGACATATTTTCTATAATTGTATTGCTGATTGTAATAGTTGGGTTGCTGTTAGCTACTGAATCAGCACGAATAGCAGTTGTTCCGTTTTTTATAATTGCATAATCAATTGTGCTATTAACGCTCCCTTGTACAAAGTGGATTCCATTCCATTGTCCAGGAATGTTTTCGTACCAAGCATCTAATCGGTCGCCTTGCATGCTAACTTCATTTCCTAAATCTCCATTAATGATGAGTGTTCCATTATTTGTTGGAGGATTTCCATTTTCATCTATTAAAATAGGGTTTCCTACAAACATTCCTGAATTATTATGAAAATAGATTTCAGTTCCTTCTTCAATTGTAAGAGTCGCATTGGGCTCAATCACTACATATCCGTAAACAACATGGGGCAAATCATTTGTCCAAATCTTATGTCCTTTTATTGAGTAATAGCCGTAATTAACACTGTCAGTTCCATCAGTAAAAATATTATCATGTGGCAAGTGAAAGTTTGCATTCCTCCCTGGAGATACTAGTTTTACATCTTGCTTTTTTGTTCCTGTAGTAAACTCAATTTTACTGGTGAGTAAAAAGTCATTACTGTTGTTATTTGAGTTAGGTGTAACTTCCAAGAAAATAAAAATACTATCCTTAGCAGGAATCTCAATATTCTTTTGCCTATTTCCTGCAACACCATCCACATTCATCCTAAAACTTCCGCCACTTATTAGGTTTAAATTTATATCCGTAAGTACAGTAAAACTATTGCGGTTGTAGATAGTTAGTGTTTTGGTAGGTGTACCGATAGAATGAAAAGCAGTATCAAAAATAATAGTATCATTTGAAAAATGCAAAGTAGCACTTTGGTCATTTTCCATGATGTCTTTTTTGCAAGCAAAAAGTAGGATTGTTAGTATAAGTAGAGGGAGAAAGTATTTCTTCATTACCTCATATTTCTGATTCTATCCATATCTCGTTTTTGGTCTTTTTCTTTAATGCTTTCTCTTTTATCGTAAATCTTTTTTCCTTTAGCTAGAGCAATTTCTAGTTTTGCTTTTCCTTTTTCGTTAATGAATAGGCGGATAGGGATAATAGAATTTCCTTTTTCAGTTACTTTGCCTAACATTTTGTTGAGTTCTTGTCGGTTTAGTA
>JABJNS010000151.1 GCA_018664745.1 Flavobacteriales bacterium
AAGACCCTTCCTTTATTAGAGAAGTACTTACTTATGAAATTGCGGCTAACTATTTACCATCAGCAAAAGCAAATTATGTCAACCTATATGTTAACGATACCCTTTGGGGTTTATATACTAATGTACAAGCGGTAAATAAGGATTTTCTGAATGATCATTTTGGGAATAAGTACAATCCGTTTTTTAAATGTAATCCTGAAAACTTGAATGTGAGCCCTGGTGGTGAAAACGCAAACTTGAGCAACACACATGGTACTGATAGTTTGGATTATCAGCCCTACTATGATATAGAATCAGATTATGGTTGGGAGGCGCTTTATAACCTAATTGATACTTTGAATAATTATACGGATAGTATTAATAATGTATTAAATGTAGATAGGACACTTTGGATGCACGCACTTAATTATACGCTTATCAATTTTGATTCTTATATTGGCTATGGACAAAATTATTATTTGTACAAGGATAAAACAGGTCAATTTAATCCTTTGTTATGGGACTTAAATATGTCCTTTGGTAGTTTCCGTTTAACAGATGCTTCTTCTATTTATTTTAATGGCTTTGATATTGCTCAAGCACAAAATATGGATCCTTTATTGCATTATACTCAAATTTCTGTTGCACCAAGACCTTTGCTTAGGAACTTGTTTTTAAGTGAACGCAACCGTAAAATGTATTTGGCACATATCCGCACGATTGTAAATGAGAATTTTGCCAATCAAGACTATGCGCTAAGAGGACAGCATTTTCAAAATTTGATTAATACTAGTGTCCAGAACGATACAAATAAGTTCTACACTTATGCTGATTTTATTACGAATCTGAATAATCCTGTAACTTTGGTTACTGCTGATTGTCCTGGAATTACACAATTGATGGATGCCAGAACTACTTATTTGAGTAGTTATACAGGATTTAGTGGGGAGCCAACAATTACGAATATTGTAATTAGTCCTCAAAACTTTGTTGTGGGGGATGATGTTTGGATTACTGCTGATATTACAGATGCTACTGAAGCTATTTTGGGCTATCGTTTTGGAGATAATATGGCTTTTAAAACTACTGCTATGTTTGATGATGGAAATCATAATGATGGCTTAGCAAATGATGGTGTATATGGTGCTAAAATCTCAAATTCTGCTAATGTAGTTGATTATTATTTGTATGCTGATAATGATTCTGCTGGGGTATTTTCTCCTGTTCGTGCAGCTTATGAGTTTTACAGTATTCAATCCCAATTACAAATTGGTGATGTGGTAATAAATGAGTTAATGTCCAATAATGAAAGTGAAGTAACTGATGCGAGTGGCAAGTTTGAGGATTGGATAGAGTTGTACAATACAACAAGTTCTCCAGTTTCTATGGCGGGTTTGTTTTTGACGGATACTTTGGGTTTATTGCATAAATGGGAATTGCCAAATCAAACTATTCCTGCTAATGGCTATGCAATTATTTGGGCGGATGAAGATGGAGGGCAAGGAGATATGCACGCCAATTTTAAATTATCAAATTTAGGTGAGCAATTAATTTTAACGAATGCAGATAGTTTAGTGTTGGATTCTATCACTTACCAAACTCAAGCAGATGATGTGGCTTATGCACGCTCGCCAAATGGAGCTGGACCTTTTGTAATGCAATCCCCAACTTTTAAAGCAGATAATGATTTTATAAATGCAATTACTGAAAGACAAGAACTTATAAAAGTATACCCAAATCCGTTTTCGGATTTTATAAAATGGAAGAATTTGGAAAAGGTTGAGGTGAGAGATATACTCGGTCAGCTTGTTTATACTGCTGAAAACATAAATCGCATTTCAACCTCAAATTGGGTCTCAGGAATTTATTTCATACATTTGAAGGATAAAAATCAAACTATAAAAGTCATTAAAATACAATAATATGAAGAAAATACTACTTTTAACAATAAGTGTAATTGCATTACAATTAAATGCTCAAACGATTACAAATTATTACACTGCTGATGGATTACTAAGTGATTTTGTTGAATGTATTGAAGCAGATATGAATGATAATATCTGGTTTGGAACTTCAAATGGAATTCAAAAATTTGATGGGACTAATTGGATAGCTTACACTACTGCTGATGGTTTGGTAAATGACAATGTAAAAGTGATTTCATCAGCAAGTAATGGTGATCTTTGGGTAGGTACAGATTTTGGTGCAAGTGTTTTTGATGGCACAAACTGGGTAGCTTATGACAATACAAGCGGCTTAAATTCTAACCAAGTAAAAAGTATTGATGAAGGACCTAATGGCGGTATTTGGATTGGGACAAATTTGGGAGTATCGCATTTTGATGGGGCAAATTGGACTTCTTATTCTTCACCTGATTTGCATTCGAGTGGTGTAAATGCTACTGCTTTTGATAGCAATGGAGATAAATGGTTTGCTTCTCCTTTAGGTGGAACTACCCATTTTGATGGAACTACTTTTACTACTTATGATACTGCAAATGGTTTGCTTTCTCAATATGTCACGGATATCCTTATAGATAATAATGATAACAAGTGGGTAGGTACTTCAAGTGGAATGTCTGTTTTGGATGCATCTAACACAACTTTTACGCATCATACTCAAATGTATTTATTACCTCCTCCTGATACTTTAAATCCTGTTGTGAATATTGCAATGGATGGTTGGGGAAGAATTTGGACTTCAATTTATGTGGGCTATTTGGCTGAAGGTGGGGTGGCATTTTGGAATGGAAGTGTTTGGGAGGATTTTGATATTACTGATGGATTGGCAGGGCCAAATGTTAAGGGTTTGACAATTGATAGTCAGAATAATGTGTGGATAGCTACAAGTACAGGGGTTTCTAAAATTGTACCCCTGCCAAGTGCTGTTATTGTAGCTGAAAATACAGAGTTTATTTTATTCCCTAACCCTAGTAATAATGTATTGTATCTAACAAATGAAAATCAAAAAATTCAACAGATTAATATGTATAATAATTTGGGTGCTTTAGTCTATGAAAATAATAATAATCAGTTAAATTATAGTATTGATGTTTCTTCTTTTGCTCAAGGTTTATACTATGTTAATATTCAATGTTCTGATGTTATTATTCGTAAGAAAATAGTGGTTAACTAGCCCTAGTGTTTTGAATGCCTAAGATTGGTTTTTGGTTTTCTACCTTAAGTATTAATATTTTTTAACTTTACAAAAAAATAAACTATGCGTAAAGTACTCTCTATTGTTGCCTTAATTGGTATCTCTTTTTCTTCTTTTTCACAGGATGTTTTTGATGTTGGCATTCGTAACATTGAAATCTTTTTTAGTCAAACGAATTGGGATGATTCTTTAGATATTTATTATGCAAATGGTTTGGGTGAACGCTTGGTGGCAGATTCTATTTTAATAGATGGAATAGCAGACCAGAATGTAGGAATTAAGTATAAAGGAAATAGTTCTTACAATGTAAATAATACTAAAAATCCAATGAACATAAAATTGGATTATGTCAATAACGGTCAGTCAATTGATGGTTATAATGTGCTAAAATTATCTAACGGATTTAGAGACCCTTCTTTTGTGCGTGAAGTATTGAGTTATGAAATGGCAAGGGAGTATATGCCTGCACCAAAAGCAACCTATGCAAAAGTTACTGTGAATGGTACTTTAATTGGTATGTACACTTGTGTACAATCTATTGATGATGATTTTACCAATGAAAACTTTTATGAGCGTAAAGGCCCATTTTTCAAAGTGGAAAATACAGGAATTTCAGTACCAGGTTGTATGGGGCAATTAGGGATTTTGGAGCATTATCCTGATACCAATTGCTATCAAAGAGCCTATGAAATGGAGTCTACAAACGATTGGACTGCTTTAGGCAATTTCTTGGACACCTTAAACAATCATTTTACTGAGGTGGAAAATGTAATGGATATTGACCGTACGCTTTGGATGATGGCTTTTGAAAACCTTAGCGTTTCTCTTGATGGTCCTATTAATTCTATCCCTCATAACTTTTACTTGTTTAAGGATAACAATGGTAGATTTTCTCCTTTGTTATGGGATATGAATATGGCTTTTGGAACTTTTACTAATGGCTTACCAAACCCTGTGCAAACTTCCGATTTACAGCAATTGGATATTTTCCATAACAGTACTGATGCGAGTAATAAATTAACTACTCAGGTTTTTTCTTCTGATAGATATAAAAAAATGTATGTGGCTCATATGCGTACAATTTTGAATGAACAGTTTGTAAATAATAATTACAATACCAGAGCTATAGCTTTACAACAATTAATTGATGCGGATATAAATGCAGATCCAAACACCTTTTATTCTTATACTGAATTTAATTCAAATTTAAATTCTTCTGTTGGCTCTGGTCCGATACCAATTCCTGGAATTACTGAGTTAATGAATACAAGAATTACTCATTTGCAAGGTTTGGCTGAATTTACGGCTGCTCCACCAGTTGTTACGAATATTGCAACCAATCCTGCAGCTGTTTTGCCACACTCTACAATTCATATTACGGCTAGTATTTCTAATGCTAACTATGCGTATTTGGGTTACCGTTATACTTTTGCTGATAAGTTTGAAAAACTACAAATGTATGATGATGGTATGCATGGTGATGGTACTGCAGGAGATGGCGTTTTTGGAGCAACTATTGCTGTTGATGCTCGTGATGTACAGTATTATTTTTATGCTGAAAATGCTGATGCAGGAATTTTCTCTCCTGAAAGAGCAGAAAAAGAATTTCATCAATTGCCAGTAGTTAGCGGGTTAGTGATTAATGAGATTATGGCAGGAAACTTTTCAGCAGTTGCTGATCAGGATGGAGAATATGATGATTGGGTAGAACTGTATAATGGTAATAGTTTTTCTTTGAACTTGAATGGTTATTATCTTTCAGACAATGAAAATGATTTATTTAAATGGAACTTTCCTAGCGTTACTATTCCGGCAAATGACTATTTAATTGTTTGGTGCGATACAGCAGGAGGAACACAAACTGGTTTACATACTACTTATCGTCTTTCGGCTGACCAAGAGGAAGTATATTTAACGGATCCAACAGGAACAGTTATTGATGCCGTTCATTATGTAAATATGCAAACTGATAAAGGTTATGCGCGTGTGCCAAATGGTAGTGGTGCTATGCAATACCAAATGCATACTTACAATGCGATTAACCAGAATGTAACTGGAATTGATGATGTGAATGTTAGTAGTAAAATGAGAGTATATCCTAACCCATCCAACAATAGAGTTTATATTTTAGGAGCTACTCAAAGTGTAAGTATTTTCAATATGATTGGGCAAGAAGTATTTGCAAAACAAGAAGTTTCATCTGTAGATATTAGCAGTTGGGAAAACGGAATTTACTTTGTAATATCAGGAAATTCTGTAGTTAAAATTATAAAACAATAATCATGAAGAATATACTTTTTATTTGTGCAATAGCAATAGGGTTTACGGCTTGCAAAAAAACAGAAGGAGAAGGAGGTACTTCAGTAATTGAAGGGCAAGTATACAAGATTTATACTTTCCAAGCAACTACTGGTGAGTGGGATACTACCTATTTTCAGTTGGATGCAGGAAAAGATGTGTTTATTATTTATGGAGATGATAAATCAGAAGTTTATGATGATAAGTTTGAAACAGATTATAATGGAAAATATCATTTTGAGTATTTAAGGAAGGGAGATTATACTTTGTATACATATGCTGATAGTACAGATAATAGTAATGTGAAATATGAGTTCCCTGTTTTTAAGCATGTTACAATCACTTCTAATAACTCCACTAATAAAGTTGCTGACTTTGTAATAGAGAAAAACCAATAAGTGAGTAATCTACCACAAATAGTTGCTAATTTTTCACCTATTTCATTGGATGAAATGGATGATGTGAAATTGATGAGCAGAACTGATACTAAGTTTGCTTTTAGGGCAAATAAAATGCCATTTCTTTTGCAAGAGTTATTGCCTTTCTATCGAGTACTTGCTATTGATGGTGAGCTTATTCATGATTACAAATCCCTTTATTATGATACCGATTGTAGGAAATTTTATCTGGATCATCATAACGGAAGGGTAAACCGAAACAAAATTCGTTTTAGAGAATATGTGGGAAGTAAACTAACTTTCTTGGAAATAAAGCTGAAAAATAATAAAGGGAAAACCATTAAAAAAAGAATGAAGGTGGATGCTATTAGTAATGAGCTTTCGGAAAAACAGCAAAACTATATTAAAAAAATTATTGGCAAACCTATGGAGGTAAATGCTAAGCAATGGATTAATTTTAGCAGAATTACTTTTGTGCATAAAACTCAAAAAGAACGCTTAACTATGGATGTTAATCTTACTTTTGAAAACGAAAATGAAAAGGGAGATATGAAACATATTGTTATTGCTGAGGTAAAGCAGGAACGCATGAGTCGTTCTTCTGATTTTATGCGTATAGCAAAAGAAATGCATATCTTGCCCATCCGTATTAGCAAGTATTGCCTTACAACTTTGATCTTAAACCCAAAGCTTAAAAAAAACAGATTTAAAGAAAAAGTATTATTTATAAATAAATTAAAACAAGCGTAAATGGAACTATTAACAATTTTATTATCAGGAGGAATGGAGTTTTTAGGAACACCAATTTTTGATGCAGAAGATTTTTGGAAACTGATTACTAAAACAGTATTTAACCTTGTAGTTATTACTGCAATTATCCGATATATTTATTATCCTGTAACTAAAAATAAGGATTATTTATTTACTTATTTTTTGATTAGTTTATCGGTATTTTTGCTCTGTGTACTGCTGGATAGTGTAAAGCTACAATTAGGTTTTGCATTGGGGCTTTTCGCTATTTTTGGTATTATTCGTTACCGTACCGACCCTATTCCTATTAAGGAAATGACTTACCTGTTTTTGGTAATTGGTATCTCGGTAGTGAATGCTTTGGCAAACAAAAAAATTAGTCATGCTGAGCTAGTATTTGCAAATATGATGATCGTATTTGTTACTTTCGGAATGGAGCGTATTTGGCTGTTGAAAGGCGAGTCTCGTAAGAATGTAATTTATGAAAAAATTGACTTAATTGTTCCTGAAAGAAGAGAAGAGTTATTAGCGGATTTAAAAGAAAGAACTGGAATTGATATCATTAGAGTGGAGGTAAGAAAAATTGACTTCTTGAAAGATACTGCTAACTTGCGTATTTTCTATTATGAGAATAATTCAAAATAGTATATTCCTTTTATTATTTTGCTCCTTATCGGCTTTTGCTCAGGAGAATGATTTCCAGTCTTGGTATTCAGTTTCTCTGAACAAGAAAATCATAAAAAAAACAAATCTTGCTGTAAAAACAGGTTTGCGTTTAAGAGAAAACTCAAGCTTGTATGCTAAGCAATTTACGGATGTAAAAATCAAGCGTAAGTACAATAAGCGTATTTCTTATGCTGTGGGGTATCGTTATATCAATAGGTGGGATATTGCTTTGAA
>JABJNS010000019.1 GCA_018664745.1 Flavobacteriales bacterium
ATACCCATTTTCAATAAAGATTGGTGATACTGTTTAATTTCTTCTGTTTGTACAGTATCTTGTTTTACTTCCAAAGTATCAGTAATTGGAAAAGAAGCGTAACTCACATTAGTAAATGTTAAAAGCATAATTAGAAGTAAGATTAGTTTTTTCATATCTTTATTATTTTTAGTGAATCTTTTGGTTCAATTATTTACCATTCTATAAGTTGAGTATCATTCCAATCAATAGAATCCTTTTTAGTTTGAATTTCTAAATTTTCAACAAGGTCAACATCATTTTTATGTTCTAAATAATTACCTGTGCTTTCCAATACTGTATTTATTAAAATATCAGTAGTAGACATTACATTATAATCCTGCCCAAAGAGAAAAAAAGGTAAAGTTATAACAGCTATTAAAAGTAGTTTTTTCATTTTTAAAACAGTTAATTACACATAAATTTAATCTCCTAATTTTGTTGGATCTCCTCCAAAAGCGAAAATTACAAATGCTAAAAAAGCTGACACTAAGAAAATAATCAATGACAAAATAAAGCCAGTAATCGCTAAGCCTTTTAACTTTTTATTGAAGCCAATCGCTCCAAAAACAACACCTAACAATGCAATTATAGTTGCAACTAATGGATTAAGTATTAGCATTAAACTAAGCAATACACAACTTATAGACAAAATAGCCCATAAAGAATTGCCACTAGAATAGGTTGGTAATTCTGCATTATTGGTTTCTACAATCTCTGTTTGCTGAGTTTCAGTAACAGGGAATGACGCATAACTCACATTCATAAATGTAGTTAGCGTGATTAAAAGTAAGGATAATTTTTTCATAATTATTTAGATTTATTTTTTCTATTTTTAAGTTGGGTAATACGCGCTTTAATACCAACTCCAACACTAATTACTATAAGAATAGTTGCCCACAAGAATTCAACTGGAGCCCCACTCTTAGGTTTTTCTGCTGATGATTGAGGGCAATCAGATCCATTATCAACACAATTATATGCACGAGTAAGACCAATAACACCCCAAATAACAACAACTACTAATAATATTAATCCAGCCAAAAGATACATAGCACTAGCATTACCATTCGACACACTCTTCTTGTCAACTTTTACAAGTTCTCCTTTAGAGTTACAAACTAATGGTGAGATTCCCTTTCTACAACTTTCACATTTGCACGAATTTAAATCAATCCCCATTTTCAATAAAGATTGATGATACTGTTTAATTTCTTCTGTTTGTATCGTATCTTGTTTTACCTGCAAAGTATCTGTAATTGGAAAAGAGGCATAACTTACATTCATGAATGTAGTTAGTGCAATTAACAGTAGTATTAGTTTTCTCATAATTCAATAAGTTTGATTACAGAACAAAAATAAGTAACCTAAAATAAAGTGTTATGCTATGCATAGTAAATTGAAAAGCCCTACCGATACAGTAGAGCTTTTCAATAAAAAAACAGTCAAATTACATATCGTTAATCTACATTATCGTGCAAAAAAGAATTGTTTTGCTTTAATTCTGTAGTATTATTTTTTCCATCACTTAAAGTATAAGTTGATATTTCATTTTCAGCAGAATGAGTTGTTTCTTCCAATTCTACATTATTTCGCTTATAAGCTGGCACATCTTCCAAATTCGTTAATCCTGAAGGCGTACGCAATTGCTGAGAGATAGCTCTTAGCCTAGTCTCTCTTTCTCTTGCCTCAACCTTCATAGTATCTGTACTAACAGGAGCGCTTTCCATAGTTTGCAAAGTTTCTTCTTCTACTATATTTTCTTCATCCATTTCCAAAACAACCGTTTTCATTTCTACTTGTGGTGCATCTTCCATGATAGCAGTTATCACCTCTTCAGGAGATTCTTCCTCATCAATATTTAACTCAAAAACAATTTTTTTCTCTTCAGTAATTTGAGGAATAGTTTCAACTGCTTCTGGCATCCCAAAAGTCATTGAATTATCAACTGGAGCAACATACTCTTCTTCATCCAAATCCAATGCTTGCTGAGGACTATCAAGAGACAAAGTGCTAACCACAGGATCAACATCTAAGGCTATATTTGTTTTTTCATCTTTAACTTCTTCTTTGTAATCTCTTTTTGAATCTCTATCATTCAAATCAACTATTGTAGGTTCTTTTGGCTTTCTTTTTTCTTCAAAACCTGTTGCAACAACTGTAACACTTACAGCAGCCCCTAAATCAGGATCAATACCAATTCCTTCAATAATATTTACATTTCTTCCTGCAGCCTCTTGTATTTTATTCTTAATTTTAAACAGCTCTGACATCTTAATTTCATCATCACCTGTACCCGTTACTATTTTTAACAATACTTGCTGAGCGCCAGTAATATCGTTATCATTTAACAATGGAGAATCCAAAGCACCCATCACAGCTTCAATAGCTCTGTTTTCACCAGTTGCTTCAGATTGGCCCATCACAGCAGTACCACTATTTTCTAATACTTTACGAGCATCATTTAAATCAATATTCACTAATAAATGTTGTGAAATCACCTCAGCAATTCCCTTTGTAGCTGTATTTAATACCTCATTTGCTTTCCCGAACGCTTGGGTAAAAGTAAGGTCGCCATACACTTCAATTAATTTATCATTATTAATAATTAACAAAGTATCTACATACTTTTTCAATTCTGCTAAACCATCTTCAGCATATTGCTTACGGTAGCCTCCTTCAGTAGAAAACGGATTAGTTACTACACCAACTGTCAAGATTCCTTTTTCACGCGCAATTTCAGCAATTACAGGGGCAGCACCAGTACCAGTACCACCACCCATTCCTGCAGTCAAGAATAACATTTTAGTATTCGCATCCAAAAGTTCTGTAATTCTATCAGCACTTTCCTCAGCTGCTCTTTTACCAACATCAGGATTAGAACCTGCACCTAAACCTTCTGTTAAGTTAGCTCCTAACTGAATTTTAATTGGAACTGGACTTGCTTCAAGAGCTTGTGCATCTGTATTACAGATTACAAAATCTACTCCTTTAATCCCGTGTTCGTACATGTAGTTAACAGCATTACTACCTCCACCACCAATACCCATCACTTTTATTTGTGATGATTGGTTTTTTGGCATTTGGAAATCCATTCCTAAGTCAATTGCGCTCATAATTTTCTTTTTTTGAATTTATTATTAATTATTTATTAGTCTATATTTTCTTCAGTAAACCATCCTGATATTCTATCAATCAATGTAGGTTCTTTTCCTACTTCTTCTTCACCTACATCTTCTGGTTAATTTACCACAGGTTTTTGTGGTTTTAAATTCTCAGCATGTTCAAATCCTTTAAGTACCAAACCAACTCCAGTTGCGTACATTGGGCTAACCACTGCATCTTTTGATTCACTTCCTAAGTGTTCATTCGGGTAACCAATTCGAGTTTCCTTTCCTGTAACAAAAGCAACAAGTTGTTTTAGGTTTCTTATTTGTGCACCTCCACCAGTAATTACAATTCCTGTCATTAATTTATTCTCATACCCTGAAACTTTAATTTGATGGTACACTAAATCAATAATCTCTTTGTACCGAGCTCCAATAATTTCTGATAAGTTTTTTACTGCTATTTCTTTAGGCTCCCTCCCTCTTAAACCAGGAATTGAAACCATTACATTTTCTTGATCCTCAGTATACATTGCCGAACCAAATTTTATTTTCAATAACTCTGCTTGTTTTTCTAAAATTGACAAACCTGTTTTTATATCCTTAGTAATTACATTTCCACCAAAAGGAATTACAGCCGTATGTCTAATTATATTATCCAAAAAGATAGCCACATCAGTTGTACCACCACCAATATCAACTAAAGCAACTCCTTCTCTCAATTCATCTTCATCCAAAGTAGCTACTGCTGAAGCAAAAGGCTCTAACACTAATTCCTTTGGCGTTAACCCTGCTTTTTCCACACACCTCATAATATTACGCACTGCACCAACTTGAGCTGTAATCACATGGAAGTTAGCTTCTAGTTTCACACCCGCCATTCCTTTAGGATCCTGAATTCCATCTTCACCATCTACTGTATATTCTTGAGGGATAACATGAATCACTTCTTCACCTGGAATAGTAATTAGCTTAAACATATTGGATTTTAATTTCTCAATATCAGCTTTATCAATCTCTACATCAATATTATCTCTTACAATCTCACCTCTATGCTGCAAGCTTTTAATATGCTGACCAGCAATTCCTACAAATACCTCATCAATATTAACACCAGATTTTTGCTTTGCTTCATCTACTGCCTCTTTTATTGAAAGCACAGTCTTGTCAATATTTGCAACTATTCCTCTAGCAACACCATTTGATACCGCTCTACCCGTACCCAATATCTCCAGTTTATCATATTGATTTTTCCTGCCAATCATTACAGATATCTTGGTAGTACCAATATCAAGCCCTACCATGTAGTCCCCTGTATTTAGTTGTTGATTGCTTTGTTCCATAATTCTTATTTTTTTGTACACACAATTTGATTGCTATACTTTAAACTAATATCGCTATAAGTTTGCCAGCCTTTTAAAGGCATAGCTTGCTTATAAAATTGATATAAATTTTCTAACTTTTCATTGATATCTGTAAGAGTTCCAAAATGTATTTTTTGATTTCCTACCCTTGGAATTAAAATTACTTCATCTTCCTGAAAATGCAACTGAGTAATTTGTGATTTCCAAAATTCACTCTTATTTATTGTTTTTACAAAGCTGAAAATATCTTCATGATGTAAAGGGTTTGCATCACCACTTACAACCAATACTCTTGGAGTATAGTTTCTGGAAAGTGACATTTCTAACCCATCTTCATCCAAATAATAATCAGCACTTGTAGTTTTTATTCTTACTACTGCTTTTCTTTGTTCCAGTTTAACATTCATCACTCCTTCCTGATTGCTATAGACCTCTACCTTTTTTACTGCAGGATGACTTAACAAAGTAGCCTCTAAATCATTTAAGTAAAACTCAGAAAGAACAACACTATCAAAATCAAAATTGTGTTTTTCAATATATTCTAAAGCAATTTGTTCAGTTACAAATTCATCTACTGAAGCTTCAATATTTATCTGATTCAACTGCACCAATTGTTGGTCTTGCTTTTTATTTGTAAACGCCAGAACAACTACCGTTAATGCCAAAAGCATTCCCCATTTTAATATTTGAAAGACTTGTTTCATTAGTTAAGCATGTGTTTTATTGGCTGAACTAATGCCCCAATATCGCCAGCACCTAAAGTAAGCAACACATCTAATTTTTCTCCTGCTAACACCTCTAATAACTCTTCTTTACTGCAAGTTTCTTTCTTTGGATTAGTGCATAAATCCAGTAGCATTTTAGCGTTTACTCCTTCAATTGGCTCTTCTCTTGCTGGGTAGATCTCCAACAAAATAAGCTGATCAGCCAAAGACAATGAGTCTGCAAACTCCTGTGCAAAATCCTGAGTACGCGAAAATAAATGCGGTTGAAATACTACTGTAATTTCACGCTCCGGAAATAATTGTTTAGCTGCATTTATTGTTGCATTTACTTCTTCAGGATGATGAGCATAATCATCAACATAAACCAATTCTTTAGAGTTAATATGAACATCAAATCTTCTATTTATACCTTCAAAAGTGGATAAGCCTTGCATTATATTTTCACATGACAAACCTAAATAACAGGCTACTGCTGATGCTGCAACTGCATTACTCACATTATGATCCCCTGGCAAAATAAATTCTAAATCTTCTTGCTTCTTTTCATAAGTCATTCCTGGCAATATATCCAAAGCAGTCATATCAAAAAGCATTTTTCCTTCTTTTACTCTTATATTTTCAGCATAATAATCTGCTTTACTTAAAGCAGAATAGGAAAGTTTTGCACCATCCTCAGGAGTAGGAAAATCAATAGCTATTGACTCTTCAACTAACAAAACTCCCTTCTGTTTTATCTGTGAAGCAAATTGCTTAAAGGTCTTATGTAAATCTTCCTTATCTTCATAAATATCTAAGTGGTCAGCATCCACTGAAGTGATGATAGCAACATCAGGTTTTAATTGCAAAAACGATCTATCGTATTCATCCGCTTCTACAATAAGGATATTTCCTTTTTCAGCTAATAGTAAGTTCGTATTGTAATTTCTACTAATCCCTCCTAAAAATGCAGTAGATTGCTTTCCTGCATTATATAAAATATGTGCTAAAATAGCTGAAGTTGTTGTTTTTCCGTGTGTACCTGCCACTGCAATAGTATAGGACTGACTACTAATCATTCCTAAAACTTCCGCTCGTTTGTGTAGTTTAAATCCTTTCTCCCTAAAATAGTCTAACTCAGGATTATTAGCAGGAATTGCAGGCGTATAAATTACCAATATCTCATTATAAGTAGCGTCTTTAATGGCTTGAGGAATATGTTCTATCCCCTCAGAATAATGAATTTTAATCCCCTCACTTTCCAGTTCCTTACACAATGCAGATTGTACTTTATCATACCCACAAACATGCTTACCCCTAGCATTGAAATAGCGCGCCAAAGCACTCATACCTATCCCGCCAATACCAATTAAGTAAATATGTTTGTATAAATCTAGGTTCATTTTATTAATCGTAATGCAATTTCTGCTATCTCATCAGCTGCATTTTTAATTGCTAATTTTTTAATATTACTACTTAAGGACTGCTGCAAACTATTATCTTTCACTAATTCCATAAGTGTACTTACAAGTTTACGGCTTGCCTCCTTGTCCTCAACAAGCAGTGCTGCATTCTTATTAACTAAGGATTGTGCATTTTTATACTGATGATTTTCAGAAACATTAGGAGACGGAACTAAGATGATTGGCTTGCCCACACAGCATAATTCCGAGATAGCAATTGCCCCTGCTCTCGACACAATAATATCAGCAGCTGCATAAGCCAAATCCATTTCTTTTATAAAAGTATGCGCCTGAATTCCTGGCACATTTACTGCTGAAATAATTTCTTGTGATTTATCTTGAAAAGAGATTCCTGTTTGCCAGATTAAATTTACATCAGCTGTTTTAAACCCTTCAATATTTTCAGCAATAGCTTCATTAATAGTCCTAGCACCCAAGCTACCACCTACCACCAATACAGTTGGTTTTGAATCATCTATATTAAAGTGTTTTCTCCCCTGCTCTACTTTAGTGTCAAAACCTAAAATATCCTCACGGATAGGATTTCCTGTAATAATCATTTTTTCATTTCCGAAAAATCTTTCCATATTATCGTAAGCAACACATACTTTTTGCACATATTTTGAAAGAATCTTATTGGTAATTCCAGGGTAAGAATTTTGTTCTTGAATAAGTGATGGAACACCTTTTTTTGCAGCAGCAAAAAGTAAAGGTCCACTAGCATAACCTCCTGTTCCAATGGCCAAATCAGGTTTAAACTGCTTCACAATTTTTCTTGCTTTCAGTAAACTACTCATCACCTTAAAAGGGAACAATAAGTTACGCCTACTCAAGTTTCTTTGCAAACCACTAATCCAAAGCCCAACAATTTTATATCCTGCTGCAGGAATTTTTTCCATCTCCATTCTATCCTCAGCTCCCACAAATAAGAATTCTACTTTTTCTACTTTTTTTTCCATTGCTTTTGCAATAGCAATGGCAGGGAAAATATGCCCCCCTGTACCTCCTCCACTAATGATTACTTTAAGCTTTTTCATAAGTCCTATCTGTTGCATCTCTGCTTACACTTAATACTATCCCAATGGCAATACACGAAAATACGATTGAGGTTCCTCCCATACTTATCAAAGGTAAAGTTTGCCCAGTAACTGGCATAATCTCTACCGAAACTAACATATTTATTAAGGCTTGAAAAACCAAAGAAAACATAAGTCCTATGGTAAGCAAGCTACCAAACACACTCTCTACTCTCAATGCTATTCGGATAGCTCTAAACATTAAAATTAAATAAAATAATAAAGCCATTACCCCACCTATCAACCCATACTCTTCAATAATAATAGCATAAATAAAATCGGAAGAGGAATAAGGCAAAATGCTTCTTTGCGTACTTTTTCCTGGACCAACTCCTGTTACCCCTCCGTTTTGTATCGCCACTAAAGCCTGTGTTTGCTGAAAATCTTTTGTTTGCTCATCTCCCTCTGCATCAATAAAGAAACTATCAATACGACTTACCCAAGTAGCTGACCTTGGCATAATTTTGGTTCCCAAAGGAGTAAATTTTGCAGCACTGTAAATAGTAAGCGTACCTACAAATGCAACCCCTATAATCCCAGCAATGAATTTAATTCTAATTTTCCCAACAAACATCAACACCAATCCATTGATAAAAACCAAAGCTGCAGTGGAAAAATTATTCGGTAGAATTAAAAGACAAACCAAAACTAAAGGTCCCAATACATACCAGATTAAATCCTTAAGATCATTCAGGTATTCCCTATGCTTACTAATCTGCCGAGCCATAAAAATAAGTATTGTCAATTTTGCTACATCAGAAGGTTGAAATTGTTGACCAGCAATTTGCAACCACCTTGAAGCTCCATTGATACTCACCCCTATAAGCAAGACTAAAACCAATAAAACTAAACTAAAAATAAATCCTATCTGCCCAAGTTTTGAAAAATACTTAAACTTGATTTTATGCACTACATAGATAGCAAACAAACCAAGCAATAACTTTGTAATATGATTGAATAAAGAATGCCAACCTGCAGTACTATACACAACTACCACTGAAAATAAAGATAATACAAGGACTACTCCCCAAATTGTTTTATCCCCTTCAAGATTGATATTTTTAATCCAAGAACTCATTTAAAGATTACGCACTTCTTTTTTAAACTGAAAACCTCTATCCTCATAGTTTGCAAACAAATCAAAACTTGCACAAGCAGGTGACAACAAAACAACATCCTCTTTCCTTGCTAAAGCATAAGATTGACTTACTGCTTCTTGCATATTTGAAGCCTGAACAATAGTATCCACTTTTCCTCTAAAAGCATCTATAATATTTTCATTATTCTCTCCTAGACAGATTATAGCCTTTACTTTTTCATCTACCATACTCGCTAACTCAGTATAGTCATTTCCTTTATCAACACCACCTACAATCCAAACGACATCCTTAGTCATGCTTTCAAGCGCATACCAACAAGCATTTACATTAGTTGCTTTGGAATCATTTACAAAATCGATACCATGTACAGTAAGTACATATTCCAATCTGTGTTCTACATTTTGGAAATCAATCATTGCTTGACGGATAACCGTATCCTTTACTTCAAAAACTCTTGCTGCCATAGCGGCTGCCATTGAGTTGAAAATGTTGTGTTTGCCTTGTAGGGCTAGTTCTTGCATGGTCATAGTTTTGTTATTTAAATTAATTATTATTTCATTGTTATTATAAAACCCTCCTTCTGTTTGTTCTGACTTTAATGAGATTGGGAGTTTTTTTGCTTTTGTATTGAGTACCTTTATCAATGCGTCATCTGAATTATAAATCAATACATCTTGCTCGGTTTGGTTTTTAGTAATCCTAAATTTTGATGCTGCATAATTTTCCAGTTTATAATCATACCTATCCAAATGATCAGTAGTAATATTCAGTAATATCGCCACATCACTTCTAAAGTTTTGTATACCATCTAACTGAAAACTACTCAACTCCAAAACGATATAATCGTAATCTCGCTCAGCAATAGAAAGTGCAAAACCAAACCCTACATTTCCCGCAACCAATACATCAAGCCCTGCACTTTTTAGTACATGACCTAAGAGTAAAGTAGTTGTTGTTTTTCCATTACTTCCAGTGACAGCTGCAATCTTAGCTCTAGTATACCTAAAAGCAAATTCTACTTCTGATATTATAGGAATATTTTTCACTGCTAATTGCTGAATTATATCAACAGTATCTGGTATTCCAGGACTTTTAATCACCTCATTCGCATTTAATATTTGCTTATAAGTATGTTTTCCTTCTTCCCACTCAATCTCATTATTTAAAAGAACTGCTTTATTATCATCCTTAATTATTCCTTTATCCGAAACAAAAACATCAAACCCTTTTTGCTTTGCTAAAACAGCCGCCCCAATTCCACTAATCCCTGCACCTAGTACGACTATTCTTTTTGCCATTACCTCAATTTTAAAGTAACCACTGTTATTACTGCCAACATGATTCCTACAATCCAAAACCTTGTTACAATTTTACTTTCGTGCATCCCTAATTTTTGGTAATGATGATGCAATGGAGCCATCTTAAAGACACGCTTTCCTACACCATATTTCTTTTTTGTATATTTAAAATAACCTACCTGCAACATCACAGATACATTCTCAATTAAGAATATTCCACATAAAATAGGGATGAGTAATTCCTTACGGATTAGAATAGCAACTACTGCAATAATTCCTCCTAAAGCTAAAGAACCTGTATCTCCCATAAATACTTGTGCCGGATAAGAATTATACCACATAAACCCTACACATGCCCCTACAAAAGCAGACATATAAATTACTAATTCACCTGTATTAGGAATGTACATGATATTCAGATAATCAGCAGCAATAATATTACCAGATACATAAGCGAAAATGGTAAGAGTTGCTCCAATTATTGCAGAAGTTCCTGTTGCCAAGCCATCCAAACCATCCGTCATATTTGCTCCATTGGAAACTGCCGTTATGATAATTACCACCATCAAGATAAAGAAAATCCATGCGTAATCTTTTGCAGTATCGCCCATCCATGAAGTTATTGATTCATAGTTAAATTCATTATTCTTAAAAAATGGAGTTGTAGTTTTTAAAGATTTTTGAGCCACATCAACTGTTCCAATCACTTGACTTTCTGAAGTTATTTTCACATCTTCTTTTACCACAATATCTCCATGAAAAACCATTACCAAACCAACAATTAACCCTATCCCAACTTGACCTAAAATTTTGAACCTTCCTGCCAATCCTTCTTTGTCTTTTTTGTACACCTTGATGTAATCATCAATAAAGCCAATAGCTCCCAACCAAAGTGTTGAAACTATCATAATAATGATGTAGATATTATCCAGTTTAGTAAACAATAAAGTAGGAATAAGAATAGCTGCCAAAATGATTAACCCTCCCATAGTTGGTGTTCCTTTTTTACTTTCCTCTCCTGCTAAACCCAGCTCTCTTACTTGTTCGCCAATTTGCTTGTTACGGATAATATTAATGATTTTACCACCAAAAACTAAGGACACTAAAAGGGAAGTAATAATCGCCATTGCTGCACGAAAAGAAATGTACTGAAACAGTCCTGCTCCAGGAAAATCATAGGCACTTTGTAGGTATTCAAATAAGTAGTATAACATTATTGTGTAATTATATTTAATGATTGTTTGAGTTCTTCTAAATCGTCAAATGGGAATTTATCGCCATTAATTTCTTGATATTTTTCATGTCCTTTTCCTGCAACTAATATAATATCATTTGCATTGGCTAACCTGCAAGCCGTTTTAATTGCTTGAGCTCTATCTATAATAACCAACACTTTTTTCTTCTGAACAGGATCCAACTCTGCTACCATATCTTCAATAATTGCATCTGGGTTTTCTGACCTTGGATTGTCAGCAGTAAGAATTACTTGATTACTTAAATCACAAGCAACCCCCGCCATTAATGGTCGTTTAGTTTTATCTCTATCGCCACCACAACCAACTACCGTTATTAACTGCTCAGCATTTGATCGGATATTATTTATAGTAGAAATTACATTCTTTAACGCATCATCTGTATGCGCATAGTCAACTATAGCTGTAATCTTTTCTTGAGACTGCAAATATTGAAATCTCCCCTCAGCTGAATCAAGCATACTCAGTGCCGTAAGCACTTCATAGTCATCAAAACCAAACTGATTAGCAATTGCATAAACCGAAAGCATATTGCAAGCATTAAATCCCCCAATCAATTTCACCCAAACATCTACTTTATTGATGTTTAATAACATTCCTTCAAACTGATTTTCCAGCACTCTACATTTATAATCAGCAACTGACTTAAGCGCATAAGTATATTTTTCAGCTTTTGTTCC
>JABJNS010000152.1 GCA_018664745.1 Flavobacteriales bacterium
TGGAAGGAACATATCCGATTACGCCCTGGAATGTACATTGGGAAAATGGGTAATGGCTCCTCACCTGATGATGGTGTTTACATTCTTTTGAAAGAGGTGATTGACAACTCAATTGATGAATTTGTGATGGGTAATGGAAAGACTATTGAGGTTGCTGTTAAGAATAATAAGCTTTCAGTTCGTGATTATGGTAGAGGAATTCCACTTGGAAAAGTAGTGGATTGTGTGTCAAAAATTAACACAGGAGCTAAGTACGATTCCAAAGTTTTTAAAAAATCAGTTGGGCTTAACGGAGTAGGTACAAAGGCAGCTAATGCTCTTTCTTCTTATTTTTGTATTCGTTCCATCCGTAATGGAAAAAGTAAGTTAGTAGAGTTCGAGCAAGGAAATATCATAAATGAAGAACCAATACAAGAAAATAGCAGTAGGAAAGGTACTAAAGTAACTTTTACTCCTGATGAAGAGCTGTTTGGGAAATACAGATTTATTAATGAGTATATAGAGAAAATGATGTGGAATTATTGTTACCTAAACCCAGGGTTAACAATAATTTTTAATGGTGATAGTTTTTGTTCAGAAAATGGCCTGTTTGACCTTTTAGAACAAAGAACTGATGCCGAAATGTTGTATCCAATTATTCACTTAAAAGGAGCTGATATTGAAGTAGCAATAACGCATTGTAAAAATCAATATTCTGAGCAGTACTACTCTTTTGTAAACGGGCAACATACGGTACAAGGGGGTACGCATCAAGGTGCTTTTAGGCAAGCATTAGTAAAAACTATCCGTGAATTTTATGGTAAAAATTATGATGCAGCCGATATACGACAAGCAGTAAATGCAGCTATTAGTATTAAGGTAATTGAGCCGATATTTGAGTCGCAAACCAAAACCAAACTAGGGTCAACTGAGATGGAACCTGATGGAGTTACCGTACTTACTTTTATACAGGATTTCTTGAAAAAGGAATTGGATAATTACCTACATAAAAATAGTGATGCTGCAGATGCAATACAGCAGAAAATACAACTAGCCGAACATGAGCGTAAGGCAATGGCAGGGGTGAAGAAACTGGCTCGTGAGCGTGCTAAAAAAGCAAGTTTGCACAACAAAAAACTAAGGGATTGTAGGGTACATTATAATGATCAGAAAAAAGAGAATAGGGCTGATTCTACACTTTTTATTACAGAGGGAGATTCTGCTTCTGGTTCTATTACTAAAACTAGGGATATTAAAACACAAGCAGTGTTTAGCCTTAGAGGTAAGCCTTTAAATTCATACGGACTTACCAAAAAGGTAGTATATGAAAATGAAGAATTTAATCTTTTACAGGCTGCCCTAAATATTGAAACGGGAATAGATGATTTGCGTTACAATAAAATTGTTATTGCTACTGATGCGGATGTGGATGGAATGCATATTAGACTTTTATTAATTACTTTCTTTTTGCAGTTTTTCCCAGAATTAGTTAAAGAAGGACATGTATTTATTTTGGAAACACCACTTTTTAGAGTTAGGAATAAAAAGAAAACTTATTACTGTTATAACGAACAAGAACGAAAAGATGCAGTAGCTGATATAGGGACAAGTGCTGAAATTACTCGATTTAAAGGTTTAGGGGAAATATCTCCTAATGAGTTTAAACACTTTATTGGGGATGAAATGCGTTTGGATCCTGTAATTTTAGGAAAAGAGGCAACCATACAAGATTTATTGAAGTATTATATGGGGAAAAATACTAAGGAAAGACAAGATTTTATTATTGAGAATTTAAGAATTGAAGAAGATATAATTGATGCATAAAATAAATATAAAAGTTACTAATAGAAATAAAGCTACCTTAACAACTTTGTTCATTACTTTTTTTGGTTTTTCAACCATTCTATTTCCATTAATATTAATAAATATCATTCCAGAGTCTGGGGTAGGGCATTACATTTTTGATAATGTAAATTATGCTTTTATTTCAGTTCCAATTATAATTTACTTTATGATTACTGGGGTATATTATTACAGAATAAAAATTGATCCTTATGTAATTGATATCACCTCTTATCGTACTATTTCAGGAATTTTTAAAAAGAAAGATTTTATAGATATTTCACACAATATGTTAAAGGACTATTCATTTTTTGATAGGCCTTTTTCATTTAATAAAACACTAATGCTAAAGATAGAAACAGGAAGTGGTAAGAGAATTTCTAAACGATTTGAGTTAACCTTAATTAGTGAAAGAGAAGTTGAAAGTATAAGCAGTGTTTTAGATAGAATAATTGTAAAAAACAATTGATGGAAGAAGATATAGTTTTAAGTGATAATAGCGAACAGGATGTAATTCATGTTTCAGGGATGTACCAAAACTGGTTTTTGGACTATGCTTCTTATGTTATATTGGAACGAGCAGTACCCCATATTAATGATGGGTTAAAGCCTGTACAAAGGAGAATACTACATTCACTTAAAGAGTTAGATGACGGAAGGTATCATAAGGTAGCTAATGTAATTGGACATACTATGAAATATCACCCTCATGGTGATGCTTCAATTGGTGATGCAATGGTACAGATAGGGCAAAAAGAATTGCTTTTGGATATGCAAGGAAATTGGGGAAATACTGCTACTGGTGATAGAGCTGCCGCTCCTAGGTATATTGAGGTGCGATTAACACCTTTTGCATTAGATGTTGTTTATAATAAAAAGATTACAAAATGGTCAGCCAGTTATGATGGTAGAGGAAAAGAGCCACAAACCTTACCTGTTAAATTTCCATTATTACTAGTACATGGTGTTGAAGGAATAGCAGTAGGGCTATCAACTAAAATTTTACCACATAATTTTAATGAGTTAATTGATGCATCAATTAAAATACTTAAAAAGATAAAGCCAAGAATATTTCCTGATTTTATAACCGGTGGATCAGCTGATTTTAGTAATTATAATGATGGTAAAAGAGGGGGTAAAGTAAGGGTTCGTGCTAAGATTTTTCAAGAAGATAAAAATACCCTTATCATTTCTGAATTGCCTTTTTCAACTACAACTTCATCATTAATTAACTCTATTTTAAAAGCTAACGATAAAGGTAAAATTAAAGTTAAAAAAGTAGAGGATAATACTGCTGAACATGTTGAAATAGCAATTACAATTCCAGCTGGTATTTCTCCTGATAAAACTATTGATGCATTGTATCGTTTTACTGATTGTGAGGTTTCAATTTCTCCATTATCTTGTATAATTGAAGATAATACTCCAAAATTTATGGGAGTATCTGAGATATTACAACAATCTACAAATCATACACTTGATTTATTAAGAAAAGAGCTAGAGGTTAACCTAAATGAATTGCAAGAAAAATGGCACATTTCATCATTAGAGCGAATTTTCATTGAAAACAGGATTTATCATAAAATTGAAGAGCTAGATAATTGGGAAGAAATTATTTCAGTTATCCACTTAGAATTAAAGCCTCACACAAAACATTTATTAAGAACTGTAACAGATGAAGATGTAGAAAAACTTACAGAAATAAAGATTAAAAAAATTACTAAATTTGACCTTAATAAAGCTACTGAAGAACTTTTAAAGTTAGAAGCTAAGATTGAGGAATTAAAGGGATATCTGGCAAACTTAACTGATTATGCAATTGCTTATTTCAAAAATCTGAAAAAGAAATATGGTGTACGGAAAGAGCGTAAAACCGAGATAAAAACTTTTGAAAGTATTGATGCTACTAAAGTAGTAGTTGCTAATAAAAAACTATATATCAATAAAGAAGAAGGGTTTATAGGTACAGCCATGCGAAAGGATGAGTTTGTGTGCGATTGTTCAGATATTGATGATATTATTATTTTCCGTAAGAATGGTGTAATGCAGGTTGTAAAAGTTGATAGTAAGGTTTTTGTAGGGAAAGATATTATTCATTGTGCAGTCTTTAAAAAGAAGGATGAAAGGACTATCTACAACATGATTTATAAAGACGGGAAATCAGGAAACACAATGATGAAAAGATTTCCTGTAACCTCAATAACTAGAAGTAAAGAATATAGCTTAACAAAATCAGATAAAGGGAGTAAGGTGTTGTATTTTACAGCAAACCCCAATGGAGAAGCTGAAACAGTAACAGTGCATCTTAAAAAATTAGCAAAGCTAAAAACCTTAAAAATTGATATTGATTTTTCGGAATTATCCATAAAAGGGAAAGGTGCAGGAGGTAATATTCTTACTAAAAATCCCGTAAGAAAGGTAGAACTTAAATCAGCAGGAGTATCAACCTTATCCGCTCGTAAAATATGGTTTGATGATAATGTACAAAGATTAAATGTTGAGGCTAGAGGAGAGCTATTAGGTGCTTTTAAAGCTGAAGATAAAATACTTACCATAAAGCAAAGTGGTGAGTTGGAGTTAAAGTCATTTGATATTAGTAATCATTTTGATGAGGATATGATTTTAATTGAGCAGAATAACCCTAAAAAACCTATTACTGCTATCTATTTTGATGGAAATAAAAAAGCGTATTATGTTAAAAGGTTCCTTGTAGAAAACTCAATGACTAAGTTTAGTTTTATCACAGATAATGAAGATAGTATTTTAGAAGTAGTCAGTTCTGATTGGAGGCCTCAAGTAGAACTTGTTTTTGTAAAAGAAAAAGGAAAAGACAGACAGGCAGAAGTGATAAACTTAGAAGAATTTATTTCTGTAAAAGGAGAAAAAGCTTTAGGAAATAAGTTGACCTCTAAAAAGGTAAAAGAAATTAATTTACTTGATGCTTTACCTTATGCTGAACCTATTGAAATAATTGAATCTGAATCTGAGATTATTGAGGAAAAAAATACAGAAATATTAAAGGGAGAGGTGGTAGAAGTAAGCACAGAAATTGAATTGAATATAACTAATGATATTCCCTCTAAAAATGATGATGAAGATGAAGGGAATACTGCAGGGCAAATAACCTTAGAACTTTAACTGAGCACATAAGAAATTAAAATGCCTATTTGAATTCAGTAGGCATTTCTTATATCTTTGCAAAAAAATAAGAAATGAAGAAGATTCTATTAGTATTATTAATGTTGCCTTATTTATTATTGGCACAAAGTTCTTTAAATTTAGGATTAATTGGTAGTTATGAATGGTCCACTACAAAAGGGAGTGATATTTGGGGTTGGGTTGATCCAGTTGATGGAGGAGAATATGCTTTAGTAGGATTAAATGATGGATTCTCATGTGTAAATGTATCTAATCCTACGAATCCAGTTGAGATGTTCTATATATCTGATATAAACTCTACTTGGAGAGATGTAAAAACTTGGGGTGATTATGCTTATGTAACTACTGAGGCTGATGCAGGCTTATTAATTGTTGATTTAACAGATATGAGCGGTAATACATATTGGCATGTGAGTAATTTTACCCACCCTACAACTGGTAATTCAGTAGAGTTTACAGCAGCTCATAATTTATATATTGATGAAAATGGGATTTGCTATATTTTTGGTGCTTCATCAGCTAATGGAGGTAGTCCTTCAGATGGTGCCATCTTTTTGGATGTAGCAGCTAATGCAACTGCTCCGCACTATTTAGGAGAATGGGATGACCACTATATTCATGATGGAATGGTAAGAGGGGATACTATGTATGCAGGTTGTATTTATGCAGGAGAATTATTTGTTGTTGATGTAAGTAATAAGAGTAACCCATTTAATTTAGGAACGCATAGCACACCAAATGCATTTACACACAATGCTTGGATTAGTGATGATGGAGACTTTGTATTTACTACTGATGAAAAATCAGATGCTTATTTAGCAGCTTATGATATTACGGACTGTTCAAATATTCAAGAGGTTGATAGAATACAATCAAATCCTGGAAGTTTATCAATACCACACAATGCCCATGTTGATGGTAATTTTTTAATTACTTCATACTATCGTGATGGTACTACTGTTCATGATATTACACACCCAAATAATATGATTCAAGTAGCATATTATGATTCTTATTCAGGAAGTGGGGATGGTTTTGAAGGTTGTTGGGGTACTTATCCATTTTTTCCTTCAGGTATTATTATTTCCTCTGAGATAAATAGCAGTGCTAACCAATCTGCAAAATTAATGATTTATGAAAGAGGGTTTACGCAAGCCTGTTATTTAGAAGGGAATGTAACGGATGTCTCTAATGGAAATAATTTAAGTGGCGCTAGTGTTAACATCTTAAATACTGTACTGCCAAATAATTCTTCTTCTAATTTATTAGGTAAATATATAAGTGGTACTGCTACTGCAGCAACTTATGATGTGGTCTTTTCAAAACCAGGATATTTAACTGATACACTATCAGTAACTTTAACAAATGGAGCAGTAACTATATTAGATGCTGCTTTATTACCTGCAATTGCTTTTAATACTGGAGGAATGGTAGTAGATGTTGCAGGAAATGGAATTGGAAACGCACAAGTTGTTATCTTTAATTCTGAATTTACATTTAATGAAACAACAGATACAAATGGAAACTACAACATTAACAATATTTATGAAGGAAATTATGAAGTTATTGTAGGAAAATGGGGGTACATAACTTCTTGTGGGAATGAATATATTGCTACATCAACAATAAACACTATTACTCTGCAAGATGGTTATTATGATGATTTTACTTTTGATTTTGGTTGGACTGTAAACGGAAATGCTTCTGCAGGGATTTGGGAGAGAGGAGAGCCACAAGGAACAAACTACCAAGGAGATGTGTTTAACCCTGAAGAAGATGTAAATAGTGACTGTACAGACTTTGCCTATGTTACTGGTAATGGTGGTGGTTCAGCTGGTGATGATGATGTTGATGATGGAAATACAATACTAACTTCCCCAATTTTTGATGCTACAAATAATTCAGGAAATTTTGTTGAATATTATAAGTGGTTTGCAGTAGGTGGTGGTAATGGTGGGCCTTCAACTGATGAGTTAACTATAAGTATATCTAATGGAATAACCTCTGCACTTTTAGAAACAATTTCAATTAACTCTCCAAACCTTAATAGTTGGACATTTAGTTCATTTGATATATCACAATTCATAACACCTACAGCTACAATGCATTTAATAGTTGAAACAGCAGACATGCCAAGTGGACATTTAGTAGAAGCAGCTTTTGATAAGTTTGAAATTACAACTACACCAAATGCAATAGTTGATATTGCATCACAAAAAAAGGGAAAACTAATTAAGATAGTAGATGTTTTAGGCAGGGAAGTTATTAAGCCTAAAAACTGCCCTTTGTTTTATATCTATGAAAATGGATTGGTTGAAAAACAATTAATAGTAGAATAGTATGAGAAAGATAGTTCTTTTATTGTCAATTTTACCTTTTGTTGCTTATGGGCAATTAAAAAAGGAGGTGCTTTTTGTGGGGAACTCTTATACCTATGGTAACAACTTGCCAGAATTAATTAAGCAAATTGCATTGTCATTTGGAGATACACTTGTACATGATAGCAGTACTCCTGGAGGAGCTACTTTTAATGCACATAGTACTAGTGCACAAACAATTGCTAAAATAAATCAGCAACAATGGGACTATGTAGTTTTACAAGCCCAAAGTCAAGAACCTTCATTTTCACCTGGACAGGTTGCTAGTCAAACATATCCTTATGCTGAAACTCTGGTTGATTTAATAGAAACTAATTTTTCGTGTACTGAGCCTTTATTTTTTATGACTTGGGGCAGAAAGTATGGAGACCAACAAAACTGTCAGTTTTATCCACCAATATGCACTTATCAAGGTATGCAGCAAAGGTTAAGAGAGAGTTATTTAGAAATGGCTTTTAATGATAGTGCATCCTGTGCTCCAGTAGGTGTTGCTTGGAAAAAATCAATAGAGTTAGATAGTACCCTTAATTTATATACTGCTGATAATAGTCATCCTAATATATATGGTAGTTACCTAGCAGCTTGTACTTTTTATAGTAGTATCTTTAAGAAAAGTGCAGTTGGGAGTAGTTATTGGCCAACTGCTATTGATAGTATTACAGCTTTAAGTTTACAGACTATTGCTAGCAATACTGTTCTAGATAGTTTGGCAACTTGGAATATCTTTAATGCTGACTTTTCTATTGCACAGAATAATGATAGTATTACTTGTACTAATTTATCATCAAACTATGAAAGTGTTATTTGGAATTTTGGAGATGGAACTACATCATTTGCTGAAAATCCAACTCATACTTATACAAGTGGTGGGAGTTATATAATTACATTATCAGCTATAACGAATGGAGGTTGTTTGTTGGATACTTTTTCAGTAAGTATAAATGTAAACCTAAGTACAGGCATTAATGAAAAATCTACTAAAAAAGAATTACTAGAGATAACAGATATCTTTGGAAGGAAATCTTTTAACAGTAAAAACATACCACTAATTTATAGATATAGTGATGGAACAGTAGAAAAGAGGCTGATTATTGATTAATCCTTTAAAGTAAGCCTAAGCACTGAACATGCTGAGTTTACTGCAAATTTATCCTTACCAGTACCAAATAGCATAGTTGCCCAAGTATCTTTTCTAGGAGTACCAATAACTAATAAATCGTGCTCGGCAGTCAGTTCTGATACTGTATCAATTGGATTTTCTGAAGGAACAAGCAGTAAACTTCCTTTAGTACCTTTCAGCAGCTCATTTGCTTTTAGCTTTATTTCATTTACTTGTTCACTACCCATGTTAGCATTTACTACATGCAAGAGTGTAAATTCAGCATTGTAGTACTTACATAACTTATTAGTAGTTTCTATAAGCTTTACAGAATCCCTACTATTGGGACGAATAGCTAACAATACCTTATTAAAACGCATAACACCATTACATTTGAACAGTGCAAAATTTGAATTAATATGACTTACAATCCAACCGATAGGATTGTTGAAAAATATACCATTATAAGCTCTACCATTCCAACCTATCACTAACCAATCAATATTAGTTATTTCACTTAAAGCCTGCATAGTTTCTGAAAGCTTATGAGTGGCAATAGATTCAAAGTTTATCTTTAGTTTCATACGATTACTTAAAGTCTTAACCATTCTTTCTAATGACTTTGTTTTAGGCCTTTTTTCTCTAAAGGCATCCAAAGAAGTTTGGTCAGGAACTTCAGTAATATTAAGGGTTTGAATTTTTTCTTTATTGTTTAATGATGCACCCAATTCTATTAAGGTTTCAGGAGATACTTCATTTCCTAATAAGGGTACAATTACTCCTGCATCCTTATCAATATTTACATGTACTAATTCATCTCTTTCTTTATCCTCCAATTCTTTTAAATGGGTGTAGTTTCTTTTCTTCCCGAATAATAAATAAGAAGCTGGCATATGTCCGTATCTTTTTAATACTCCTGTACGGGAAGAGTTTTTTCCATACGAATAATATATAACTATACTAACAAGTGCAATAACGAGTATAGCAATTAAAGGAACTAATCCTAAATAGAACAACAGAACTAAACCACTTAGTATTCCAAAAATTTGCATATAAGGGTATAAAGGTGATTTATAGGAAGGCTGGTACCATTGCACAGCAGTTTCTCTTAGTATTATTACACATAGGTTAACTAGGATAAACATAGTTACTTTAAAAGCACTAGCTAATTTTGCTATTTTCTCAACATCTAAAAATAGGATAACCAAAGCCATTAAAATACAGGTTATTAGTATTGTATTTACAGGAGTAAGGTGCTTTTTGTGTACCTTTGATAAATTAGCAGGAAGCAATTTATCAATAGCCATTGCAAATGGGAACCTTGAAGAGGCAAGTACACCTGAATTTGCTAAAGAAATTAGGGTTATAACTCCTATTACAGCAATACCGTATCCTAGCCATTCACCACCAATTACTAAAGCTAGGGTATGTATAGGCTTTATATCTGTTCCTAATTGATCAATAGGGATATTCCCAACCAATATATAGGAAATTGCTATATATATTGCAGAAATAAGTATTAAAGAGAATATCATAGCTTTTGGAATATTTTTGCTTGGATTTTTCACCTCTCCAGCAATAGCGGCAATTTTAGTTACACCTGCATAAGCCACAAAAACAAAAGCAATTGTACTCGCTAATCCCATGTTTCCCTTTGCAATAAAAGGGGATAGTAATTGCTTATCAACACTAGGAATCCCAATGACTAATAGCAGAATAAGACTTAACAAGCTTAATGAAACGATAATTAACTGAACCTTACCAACTTTTTTGACTCCAAAAATGTTTAGTAACATTATTAAAACTAAAAAGCTTAATGAAATGTACTTTACATAAACTATAGGAATATTGACTAGCACCAGGAGATAGGCACTTAAGCCAACTAAAGCAAAGGAACTTTTTAGGAGTAAGGAAATCCAAAGCCCAATACCGGATATAGTACCCATTAATGGTCCTAAAGCACGCTCAATATATACATAGGCACCTCCAGTGGTTGGCATTGCAGTTGCTAATTCTGACTTAGATAGTACTGCAGGTAAAATGCAAATTGCAGCCAATAAAAATGCTAACCATACTGATGATCCTGTTTTTGCTGCTGCAATACCAGGTAAAACAAAAATACCTCCTAGCATACCTGCAATACTAATTGCAATTATTGCTGATAATGTTAATTTTCTCTCTAGTTTCTTCAATTTATTTTCCTTTAATGCAAATTAAGAAAAAAAATATGAATATCACTAGTAAATTAAATCTAAAGAAAAGGGATTTCATACATTTGCGAAAATTAAATTTTTTATGAAGCAATTAGTTTTATCAGAGATACACGAAAGTATAGGAGGAAAAATGGTTGAATTTGCAGGCTACAATATGCCTGTACAATATGAAGGAGTAAAAGCTGAACATCATACTGTTAGAAATGAAGTAGGGGTGTTTGATGTATCACACATGGGAGAAGTCTTTGTAAGTGGTGAAAAAGCTTTGGACTTTTTACAATACATTACTAGTAATGATGTAAGTAAACTAACTCCTGGTAAAATTCAATACACTTGCTTACCTAATGCTGATGGGGGTATAGTTGATGACTTTTTGCTTTATATGTTGGAAGAAAACAGTTATTTACTAGTTGTAAATGCTTCCAATATGGAAAAAGATTTAGCTTGGATAAATAAGCACAATACCTTTGGATGTACAATCAACAATCAATCGGATAACTATTCTTTGTTAGCTGTTCAGGGGCCTAAATCAATTGAACTATTACAAGAGTTAACTAACGTTAATATGTCTGATATTAAGTACTATAACTTTAAAATGGGTAGCATATCTGGTGTTGATGATGTAATCTTATCTCGTACCGGTTATACTGGTGAAATTGGTTTTGAATTGTATGTAAAAAATGAAGATGTAAAACAACTTTGGGAGGCATTATTCACTACCTCAATTGAAATGAAACCTATAGGTTTAGCTGCAAGAGATACTTTGCGCTTGGAGAAAGGTTTCTGTTTATATGGTAATGATATTAACGATACAACTTCACCAATTGAGGCTGGATTAGGTTGGATTACTAAATTTACAAAAGAGTTTATAAATCATGAGCAGTTAAAAGCACAAAAGGAGGGAGGTGCTACAAGAAAATTAGTTGGAATTCAACTTGTTGATAAGGGAATTGCTCGTAAGGATTATCCTATTGTTGATTCTGATGGTAATGAGATTGGTATTGTAACTTCTGGTACCATGTCGCCAACTTTAAATAAAGCAATTGCTATGGCTTATGTTCCTAAGGAACTTTCAAAAGTAGGAAGTGAAGTGTATATACAAGTTCGCAAAAAACAATTAAAAGCTGAAGTTGTAGCTTTACCTTTTGTAAAATAATGAATACTAAAAAGAATATATCTGTTTGTTTTACTGCTGATCAGTTTAAAAAATATGCTGATAGAAAATCTACTGTTGTAGTTATTGATTTGCTAAGAGCAACATCCGTAATTTCTACTGCTTTTATGGAAGGTGTAAAAGCAATTATTCCTGTACAAACTTTGGATGAAGCTCTTTCCTATAAAGGAAAAGATGGATATATTGTTGCAGCTGAGCGTAACGCAAAACCTATTGAAGGATTTGATTTTGGAAATTCTCCTTTTCATTATATAAATGCTGATGTAGAGGGAAAAACCCTTGTTTTGACCACTACAAACGGAACAAAGGCAATCTATAATGCTAGAGAGCATAAAGTTATTACTGCTTCATATATTAATATTGATGCTGTAGCTAAGCATTTAATTGATGAACATAATGATGTTATCTTATTATGTTCAGGTTGGAAAGGAGTATTTAATTTGGAAGACCCAATATTTGCAGGAAGCTTAGCTAAGCTGTTATTGAAATCTGATAAATACGAATCTAATTGTGATTCTATGTTTGCATCAATTCAATTATTAAAAAGTGCTGAAGGAGATTTATTTAATTACTTAAGTGATTCTTCTCACAGAAGAAGATTGAAGTCCTTAAACCTGGAAGATGATACTCGTTTTTGCCTTTCTCCACCAATAAAATCAGATATTATCCCTATCTTAAAAGGGGATAAACTAGTTGTATTGTAAGATGAGAAAGAGCTTTAAAATAATTGTATTGCTATTATTTTTAAGTTCAATCTTATACGCTACAGTTCCTTGGGGATTTTACGCTCATAAATTAGCAAATAGGTATGCTGTATTCACACTTCCTGAAGAGTTAATTGGTTTTTATAAAAAACACATTGATTACTTAACTGAACATGCTATTGATGCTGATAAAAGGAGGTATGCTATAAAAGAAGAGGCCTCTAGACATTATATTGATATTGACCATTATGGAGATAATCCTTTTGAGGTAATGCCAAGAAAATGGAATGATGCTGTTGAAAAATTCACTGAAGATACTTTATTAACTTATGGGATTGTACCTTGGCATATTCAAACTATTTACAACCGATTAGTTATAGCATTTAAAGAAAGGGATATTGATTATATTTTGAAAAATTCTGCTGATTTAGGGCATTATGTTTCAGATACTCATGTACCACTACA
>JABJNS010000153.1 GCA_018664745.1 Flavobacteriales bacterium
CTTTCTTTTTCCATCTTACTCAAAATAATTCATAATGGTAAAACCACCATCTTTCAAGTATTGACCTTTCGTCATCAATTTCAAATCTGACTCCATCATCTCATTTATTAATTGTTCTAAATTATATTCTGGAATCCAACCTAATTGAGTATTTGCTTTTGTAGGATCGCCAATTAATAAATCAACCTCAGTTGGTCTGAAATAGGTTGGATCAACAGCAACTACCTCTTTTCCTATCTCAACTTGGTATTTAGGATTAGAACAAGACACAACAATACCTATCTCATCTTTACCTTCACCTTTAAATGTTAATTCTACTCCTGCATGAGCAAAAGACATTTTTACAAAATCACGAACTGTAGTCGTTTTACCTGTTGCAATTACCCAATCTTCAGCAACTTCTGTTTGTAATATCATCCACATCATACGCACATAATCCTTAGCATGCCCCCAATCCCTTTTGGCATCTAAATTTCCTAAGTATAATTTATCCTGCAATCCTAATACAATTTTTGATGCAGCACGAGTAATTTTACGAGTAACAAAAGTTTCACCTCTAACGGGCGACTCATGGTTGAACAAAATCCCATTACAAGCAAAAATACCATAGGCCTCGCGATAATTAACTGTAATCCAATAAGCGTACAGCTTTGCAACTCCATAAGGACTTCTAGGGTAAAAAGGTGTTGATTCAGACTGAGGAACTTCTTGTGCTTTACCAAATAACTCAGAAGTTGAGGCTTGATAAACTTTTGTTTTATCAGATAAGCCTAATAACCTTATTGCTTCCAAAATTCTTAGTGTTCCAATTCCATCAGTATTAGCGACATATTCAGGAATTTCAAAAGAAACATGGACATGGCTCATTGCTGCTAAATTGTAAATTTCATCTGGCTGAACTTCCTTTATAATTTTAGTCAGATTCATAGAATCTGTCATATCACCATAATGCAAAATCAAATTTCTATTTTCAATATACGGGTCTTCATATAAATGCTCTATTCTATCTGTATTAAATGAGGATACTCTTCTTTTTATTCCATGAACTTTATACCCTTTTTTTAACAAGAATTCTGCCAAATAAGAACCATCTTGCCCTGTAATACCTGTGATTAATGCAACTTTACTTTTCATTTTCTAAAATTTGATGTAAAGGTAGGGAATTAATCTAACTCATTTTATACTTAATCAAGTCATATACAATTACAATCATTGCAATAGGATAGTTGATAAAATATCTTTTTAATAGCTGAGGCTCATCATACATTCTATAAAAAGCCCTTAAACCAAATTCAGTTATCCACTTAGGATAATACTCGATTCCATCAGCAGTTTGATGCAAGAACCCGCCACATGTATACCCTTTTCCAACCCATCCAATATTTTTCAGATCAATCAGGAACTGCTCTTGTAAAGGGGCTCCCATACCACAAATGACAAAATACGGATTAAGGCTCTTAACTTTTGTAAGCACCGTTTCTCTTTCTTCAATTGACATATATCCATCTCTATAACCACAAATATTTAACTCAGGAAATTGATTCTGAATATTCTGAATAGCCACGTCAATAACTTTTGGTTTAGTGCCTATAAAAAAAACTGATTGATTATTCTTAATTGCATTTTCAAAAACAAGAGGTGCTAAAGAAGTCATATCAAAACTTTTCCTTTTAACTCTAATGCCAAAAAATCTTAAAACTATCACTAACATCCCTCCATCAATTTCAATATTAAACTGGCTTAGGTGTTTAATATTTCTCCTTGCAACAATATATGAAAATGGATTTAAGAAAGTAGTTGGTCTTTTTGAACTTTTATCTCTAACAATAAGATTAATCATTGAATTGATTTTGGGGATTAGTAGATAATCTTTTAGAAACAGTTAAGAGTGCAATAATAACCCATAAAAACATCATAGTAGTTGCATCTAAATCTAAAACATCTGTAAAGCTATTAATAAGAAATATTAATAACATAAATTGACCATATCTGCAAAATAAAGAAACCCGGTAATTTAAATTATTCTTAACTTTAATGTTAGTCCAAACATTTGCAAAAATGCTTAAAAACAATATTAATCCAGCCACACCTTGTTTATATAACGTCCCAAGATAATAACTATGGGATCCTAATGGATATGCTAAGCCCTTAACATCTCTTTCAGTTCCCCATCCAAAAATTGGTCGTTCTAAAAAACCTTCAAAGGTTTGAATATATATTTTAGACCTTGCGTTTGCACTCCCTTCACCCCTTGAATACAAAGCAAAATCAATAATCTGATAAAGTAATCCAGTTTGTTCAAGCCAAAGTAAAGATAGTAAGATAAAGCAAAAAGAAAAAGCAATAATAGAAAAACGAATACTAAAATTCTTAATAGAGAGAAATTTAAAAATAAAATACGCAATAAATATTGCTAATATTGCAACACGCCCTGTTGTAGCTAAAAGCGCTAA
>JABJNS010000020.1 GCA_018664745.1 Flavobacteriales bacterium
GAAAGTGGAGAGATGCTACCTTTAATGGAGGCGTTCTATACTGTACAGGGGGAAGGGTATTATTCAGGTACAGCTGCTTATTTTTTACGCATTGGTGGTTGTGATGTTGGTTGCCACTGGTGTGATGTAAAGGAAAGTTGGAATGCTGATTTACATCCTCCAACTACTATTGCCGATATCCTGAAAGGCATTGCTGAATATCCTGTGGATACTGTTGTAATTACAGGAGGTGAACCACTAATGTGGAACTTGGATAAATTAACTTCTGCACTTAAAAAAGAGGGATTAAAAGTGCATTTGGAAACTTCAGGGGCATATTCTTATAGTGGGGATTTTGATTGGGTATGTTTGTCACCTAAAAAAATGCAAGCTCCTTTAGATGCAATAAAACCAATTACATCTGAGTTAAAAGTTATTGTGAGTAACAAGCATGATTTTATTTGGGCTGAAGAGCAAAGAAAGGGTTTAACTCCTGATTGTAAATTGTACTTACAAGCAGAATGGAGTAAACGAGAAAAAATTATTCCAATGATTATTGATTTTATAAAAGAGAATAAAGATTGGACTATTTCTTTACAGAGTCATAAATACATGAATATCCCTTAATGAGAACACTAGTTCTTATATTATTTATTTTTCCTGCAATTTCCTTTGCACAAAAAAAAGATTATAAAAATTATGACAAAGCAGTTGTCTATTTTCATGAAGGAAAAGTAGAAAAATCTAAGAAGCTTACTGAAAAGATATTGTCCAAAAATTCTGAATGGATTAAGCCAAATTTATTAATGGCTAGCATTTATGCTGACCTTGGGGATATTGAAGAATCTGCTCGTTATATGCTATATGTGTATGATGAAAATACTCCTGCTGATGTTTTAGGGATAGAGCAAATTGCAAAGCTATATTATAGCAATGGCTATTATGAAAATGCTTTATATTACTTTAATGCTGCTCAAAGTTTGAATGCTGATGTTTTAGGTAAAAAAACAACCTTGTTTATGCAGAATTGTATTTATGCAATTGAGAAAATTAACTTTCCTGTTGATTTTAATCCTGAAAATTTAGGAGAAAACATTAATACAGCAGCTGAGGAGTACCTTCCAGCAATATCAGTAAATGGTAAGGTTTTAATGATTACTCGTAGGGTAGAAAGCAAAAACTCTATTATAGAACTTGATAATGGAAAAGTAATTACACAAGAGGATTTTTATATTGCTGAGAAAGATGATGAAGGAAAATGGACTAAAGCAGTTTCTATGGCAATAAATACTCCATTAAATGAAGGAGCAATAACTATTTCTTCTGATGGTGGAGCCTTAGTTTATACTGCTTGTAATAGAGATAATGGTTTTGGTAGTTGTGATTTATATATAAGTGTTAAAAGAAATGGAGCATATAGTGCAGGAGTAAATATTGGAAGTGTTATAAACTCAAAAAAATGGGAGTCACAAGCTTGTTTTTCTCCTGATGGTAAGTATTTGTATTTTGTAAGCAATCGTCCAGGTGGTTATGGAGGTAAAGATATTTGGCGTTCCGAAATTACTCAAAAAGGATTTTTACCTGCTGAAAATTTAGGAGATACAATTAATACTAAGTACAATGAAATGTCTCCTTTTATTCATCCTGATAACCTTACTTTCTATTTTGCATCTGATGGGCAAACAGGTTTTGGGGATTATGATTTATTTGTAAGTAGAAGAACTAGTACTGATAAAAAATGGGGATTGCCAAATAATATGGGCTACCCTATAAACACCTACAATACTGAAAATTCCTTGATTGTTGCGGCTAACGGAAAAACGGCTTATTATGCTTCTGATGTAAGTGGCTTTGGTAAAGAGGATATCTTTCAGTTTGATTTGCCTGAAAACTTACAAGCTGAACCCTTAGCAGATTTAGAAATGGATATCATTACCCAGAAAGCGGGAGAGGAGGTAGTACTGAAAAATGTAAGCTTTGCAAGTAATTCCTTTGCCTTGGAGCAAAGTTCTTTTGCAGAATTGGACAAATTGATTGTTTACCTTAAAAAGAACCCAAATTTACAAATTGAAATACAAGGACATACGGATGATATAGGGAGTGAAATAGATAATCAAATCCTATCGAAACAAAGAGCCAAAGTAGTATTTGAATATTTAAGCACTAAGGTTAATAATAAATTGACCTATAAAGGTTTTGGAGAAAGCCAACCTATTGGCGATAATAAAGAAGAAAACAGAAGGACTTCTTTTGTGATTAAAGAGTAAAACTAAAACTAGGTTTTATTATAAATTTAGTTCTATTATACTGTTCATAATATCCATTTTCTAGACTGTGTGCAATGCCAAATTCTAAGGAAAGTTTAGTTGATTTACCAAGTTTAATAAATGGACCGACTAAAAAATCAATATTTGCATATTAAACCTTTTCTAGTTTGATAAATTCATCTGAACCATCATTAGAGATGTATAAAATGTTAAAATCTGCCTCTCCTAAATAAGCTGATGTTGAAACATAATAAGAAATTGAGTGTCTAGTGTTTATATATTTCTTTAATCCAAATGTTAGTGCATAGTTGGAATTATTGCCGTATGCTACTCCAATTAAAAAATTAGGAAGAATTTTATTGCTTGTAAATAATTCTGTTTTTAGTGCAAGCCCAATTTTGTATTTTCCATTTGCTATAAATGGTTCTACAATTATTGTAGTTTTTCTAACCCTTGTAGTATCGTATTCAGCAGTATTTTGCCCAAAGCTAGTAAAAGGTATCAAAAAGAGTATAATCAGTAATTTTCGCATAGGGTAAAGGTAGTAAATTATCTGATAAAAATATCCTCCTTGCTTTTGGGCTGTTCAGCACCTCTCCAATTAAACCCTTTTAGGTAACGGTTCTTTTCCTCTACATCTTGGTAGGGTGTAGTGGTGGAGGTTGGTTCAACTTCATAAGTAACCTCCTTCAATTGATTCTCCTTAAAGTAGAGAATCAAATCGGTACACTCAGTATAATTGAGTCCCTTTTTATCTTCTTTTTCATCATCTTTTATAATAAAGATACTTTGTCCGTTTCCCATTACATCCATGCGCCTCATTTTATTATTTGTAAAATAAGCAGTCACAGATTTCCCTTTTATTTGGTTATAGTCCAATGAATCCTCTTGGGCAACTATCATAGGGTTAGGTTTTAAAAACATACGAGATATTTCACCTTTATTTACTAGGAATTGCAAACTATCAGCAGTTATCTGAAAGCCATCTGACCATAGCACAGGTCTATTGTACATCTCTACAATGGAATCTGTAAAATTATAGCTAAGGGAATCACATTTACCTTGAAAATCAGTTTTAAAGAATTTTACTTTATGGTAAGCAAGTATCTTTTTCTCTCCTTCCTTTTGCTGACTTACAAATTGCTTGGCATGCATAAATAAAGTGTCCTCTTCAAATAGTAATTCCAACATAGGTTTTTCACTAATGATTACTTTTTCTTTTGCTTCAAAATACTCTGCAATTCCGCCAAAAACAGTCATGTTTTCAACTGTATCAATTAGTTCTACATTACTGAATGCTTTGCCGTATTGCTTGTTTTTATTGTAATATAAACTATCGCCTTTCAGTAAGTAATTATCAGTAGTAATATAGGAATTTTCTCTAAACTGTGCTATGTTGGTTTTGGTATTATACCAACCGTTTTCACAATAAATAGTTTTGCTATTCGAAATAATATAGGAAGGGCCAAAAAAGTAAGTAACCTCACTATTGGAATTATAGTGCATATTGTCGGTAAGTATCTTGTAATCCTTAGATAGTACTACTACTGAATCCTTAAAAATAAACTTATGAATGTTAGAATGATAAGCTCCTTTTTTTGAATTGATAGTCTTTTCATTATCAATAATAGTTCCCGCATGAGGATAGGAGGCAACATTGCTACTTAAATTGTAGAATACTTGTTTGGTATTCAAGGTCATGTGCTTGTCAATAAGCACTACATTTCCTTTTATATCCGCTTTATTTTCTGAACCAAAATAAGTAAGAGTTTCTCCTGTGAGTGTAATGCTATCGCCTTGGTTAATTTTAATTTTTCCAAATGCCTCCATTTTATTCTCGGAAGTATAATGATATGCAGAGTCGCAAGTCATTACAGCATCATTATGCTTAAAACTTACATTCCCAATTAAGCGCCAATAATCCGGGTGGATATTAGCGTTAGCATAGGTGTTGTCAGCATTTAGAATTTCTATTTTTTTACTTTCCTGAGCGAATAAATTAACACTCAAGATAACGAGTAAAATATGGAATAGAATTCTCAAATTTATCTGAATAAAGTTTGTTTTCTATCAGGACCTACTGATACAATTTTGATAGGCGTTTCCAATACATCCTCCAACCAAGCAATATAGTCGTGTACAGCCTTAGGTGCTTCTGATAAGTTTTCCAATTGCATTAAATCCATTTCCCAGCCCTCAAGCTCTTTGTAAACAGGAGTAAGGCCTTCATTGTCTTCAAATGGTAAATAATCAATCTGCTTACCGTTTAATTCGTAATGCGTACAGGCTTTAATCATATCAATTCCTGAAAGTACATCCGCTTTCATCATCATTAATTGAGTAACCCCATTAATATTGATTGCATATTTTAAAGCAGGAATATCTATCCAACCACATCTTCTTGGGCGACCAGTAGTGGCACCAAATTCATTCCCTACTTTTGCTAAACGAGCACCAACTTCATCAAATAATTCTGATGGAAACGGTCCGCTACCAACTCTAGTACAGTAGGCTTTAAAAATTCCAAATACATCCCCAATTTTATTTGGTGCAATTCCTAAGCCAGTACAAGCGCCAGCCGTAATTGTGTTGGATGAAGTAACAAAAGGATAAGAACCAAAATCAATATCCAATAAAGCACCTTGAGCACCCTCAGCTAATATTTTTTTATTTTCTTTTAAAGCAGTATGAATATAATGCTCACTTTCAATATGGTCAAAACTATTTAGGGTTGCTAAGGAAGCAAACCAAGCAGTTTCTAATTCCTCTAATTCATAATCAAAATCATAAAAATTAAGGATTTGAACATGCTTTTGTTTTAACTTCTCATATTTTTCTTTAAAATCAACTGAAGAAATATCACCAACTCTTAGTCCATTTCTACCTGTTTTATCCATGTAAGTTGGGCCAATACCTTTTAGTGTAGAGCCAATCTTCTCTTTTCCTTTTGCTTTTTCGCTTGCTGCATCCAAAAGCTTGTGTGTAGGTAGGATAAGGTGTGCTTTTTTTGAAATTAATAACTCTGACATAGGAATACCTAGCGCCTTTATGTCATTAATTTCTCTTTCAAAAATAACTGGGTCAATTACAACTCCATTTCCAATTAAGTTTACAACTCCAGGATGAAATATTCCTGACGGGATAGTGTGTAGTACATGTTTTATTCCATCAAATTCTAGGGTATGACCTGCATTTGGCCCTCCTTGAAAACGAGCAATAATATCATATTGTGATGTTAATACATCAACAATCTTTCCTTTTCCTTCATCTCCCCATTGGAGTCCTAATAAAACATCTGCTTTCATCTGTTGTTTTGAAATTTCTAGTTATTTATCTTTGTTTGGCAATCTTGGCATAAGCCGTATAAATTAAGTGCATGTCTACTTATTTTAAAGTTCATGCTTTCTTCAATTACATTTTTAATTCCTTGTATTCTTGGGTCACAAAACTCAATTACTTTATCGCAACTAGTACAAACTAAATGGTCATGCTGACGGTTAGAATATGATTTTTCGTATTGTGCTTGAGCCTTCCCAAATTGGTGTTTTCTAATTAAATGACAATCTAATAAAATTTCAACAGTATTATAAAGAGTAGCTCGGCTAACACGGTAATTTTTATTTTTCATTTGAATGTACATTGACTCAATGTCAAAATGCCCTTCAAACTCGTAAATTTCATTTAGGATTGCATAGCGCTCAGGAGTTTTCCTTTGCTTGTTTTCTATCAGATATTCTGTGAATATCTCGGTAACGGTTTCAATTACTTTCTGGTTTGACACAATTGCGTTATTAAAAAACAAAAATATAAAAAATTGGTATTCATTAAGGGTAAATACTCAATTAGATTGAAGAAAATTAAGCGTGTTTATAAGTACGTGTTATTGATGTGATTGCCTCAACTTTATTAAGTTTAGATGTAAGCGCTTTTAAGAAAGAAACATTACGCACTTTTAAGGTTATAACTCCTTCAAAAATACCATCATCACTACTTATATTTATTGATTTTATATTTACATTCATTTGATTGGAAATAATCTGTGTTACTTTGTTCATAAGTCCAAGACTATCAATTCCCTTAATATTAATTGTAGCAATAAAGTCTAACTCTTCTTTATTAATCCATTTAGCTTTTAATATTCTATAGGCATAATTAGCTCTTAATTGTATAGCATTAGGGCAATCTGATCTGTGAATTTTTATACCATCAACAACTGTTAAGAAACCAAAAATTGAATCACCAGGAATAGCATTGCAACATTTTGCCATTCCGTAATCTAAGACTTCATCATCTTCATTAAAGACAATTATTTTATTATTATTAACTTTTAATTTAGATAATGGTGGGCCATATATTTTATTTTTAATGGTTTGATACCATCCACTATTCTTTAATTGAGCAAATTCTTTTATTTCTGCATTTGAAATTGCACCTGTACCAAATTGAAAATAAAGATCTAAGGAAGTTCCAGTGTTAAAATGTTTAATTAATTCTGTTTCAGTGTGTTTTGAGAATTTGATTTTAAGGTGTTTTAGTTTCCTTTCAGCAATTTCTTTTCCTACATCAGCAATTCTTTTTTGATCTTCCTTTAATGCGGATTTAATTTTTGCTTTAGCTCTAGAGGTAATTACAAATCGTAACCAATCTTTTCTTGGTCTTTGTTTACTAGAAGTGATTACTTCTACTTGATTACCACTGGCTAGTTTATGGCTTAAGGAAACTAATTTTCCATTTACCTTAACTCCCATACATTTTAATCCAACATCAGTATGTATAGAAAATGCGAAATCAAGAGCTGTTGCACCTTTAGGCAATGTTTTTAAATCTCCACCAGGGGTGAAGATGTATATTTCTCCTGAATATAAATTTAATTTAAAATCATCAATAAAATCTATGGCATTTGTTTCAGGATTTTCTAAAAGTTCCCTGATATTATTAATCCATTGATCTAAGGAGTTTTCTTTACTTCCTTCTTGCTTATATTTCCAATGAGCAGCATAACCTTTTTCAGCTATTTCGTCCATTCTTTTACTTCTTATCTGTACTTCAACCCACTTACCATCATCACCCATAACGGTAGTATGTAATGACTCATATCCATTTGCTTTTGAGGTAGAAATCCAATCTCTTAACCTATCAGGATTTGGCTTGTAAAAATCAGTAACTATAGAATATACTTTCCAGCAGTCTGCTTTTTCATTTTCAGGGGTAGAATCAACAATAATTCGAATAGCAAACTTGTCAAAAACATTATCAAAATTAACTCCTTTTGTAACTATTTTGTTTCTGATTGAAAAAATAGATTTTGGCCTTCCCTTTATTGAAAAGTCAAGTTCATTTTCTTTTAGTTTTAACTTAATTGGCTTACAAAATTTAGTAATATATTTTGTGCGCTCTTCTTTTGTTTCATTTAACCCTTCAGCAATTGCTTTGTAAATTTCAGGTTTAGTAAATTTTAAACCTAGATCTTCTAGTTCGGTTTTGATAGAGTATAGCCCGAGCCTATGCGCTAAAGGAGCATATAAGTATAAAGTTTCAGAAGCAATTTTTAGTTTTTTATGAACCGGCATTGAATCAAGAGTCCTCATATTATGTAGCCTGTCGGCTAGCTTAATAAGAATTACTCTAACATCATCTGATAAAGTAAGGAGCATTTTTCTAAAATTTTCAGCTTGCATTGATACATTCTTGTCAAATACATCTTGAATTTTAGTAAGTCCATCAATTATCTTGGCTACTTTTTTGCCAAATAATTTTTCAATATCATTTAAGGAGTAGTCGGTATCTTCAACTACATCATGCAATAAAGCACAAATAATAGAGGTAGTACCTAATCCAATTTCTTTAGCAGCAATATGAGCTACAGCAATAGGGTGATAAATGTAGGGTTCACCACTTTTTCTTCTCATGTGTTTATGTGCTTCAACAGCAAGATTAAAAGCTTTTCTAATTTCTTTTTTGTCTTCCTTATTTGTTTTGTCAGCACAAGCGCGCAAAAGAGATTTATACTTATTAAGTATATCCTTTTTTTCCTGTTCTAAATCAATTGGTTGCATATAATAATTATGCGAAAATTGGGTATTTACTCATCAAATCATTTACAGAATTTCTAACTTCTGTAATTACAGTTTCATCCTCATGATTCATTATAACTTTGTCAATCAAATCTACAATATAAGGAATAGTATCTTCTTTAATTCCTCTAGTGGTAATTGCTGGTGTTCCAACTCTTATTCCTGAAGTAATAAAAGGAGATTGTGTGTCAAAAGGAACCATATTTTTGTTAGCTGTAATATCAGCTAGAACTAAAGCATTTTCAGCATCTTTTCCAGTTACATTTTTACTTCTTAAGTCTATTAACATACAATGGTTTTCAGTACCTCCTGAAATCACTTTATATCCTTTGTCAATAAAGCATTGTGCCATTATTTTTGCATTTTTTATTACTTGCTCACCATAAGCTTTGAACTCGGGTTTTAATGCTTCACCAAATGCTATTGCTTTGGCAGCAATTACATGTTCTAACGGCCCTCCTTGGCTACCTGGAAATACACCTGAATTTAAAATTGCAGACATCATTCTTGTTTTACCTTTAGGAGTTTTTAATCCCCATGGGTTTTCAAAATCTTTCCCCATCATAATCATTCCACCTCTTGGTCCTCTTAATGTTTTATGAGTAGTAGTGGTTAGTATATGACAGTGAGGAGCTGGATTATTTAATAATTTTGCTGCAATTAATCCTGCAGGATGCGCGATATCAGCCATTAAAACAGCACCTACTTTGTCAGCAATTTCTCTGAATCGGGCATAATCCCAGTCCTGTGAGTAAGCTGAAGCTCCACAAATAATAAGTTTAGGTTGTTCAGTAATTGCCGTTTCTTCTAATTTATCATAATCTACTTTCCCACTTTCTTCTTCTACATTATAAAAAGAAGTTTTGTATAATTTTCCTGAAAAATTAACAGGTGATCCGTGTGTTAAATGTCCACCATGTGATAAATTAAATCCTAATATTTTATCACCAGCATTTAAGCAAGCTAAAAGTACAGCTGAATTTGCTTGTGAGCCTGAGTGAGGTTGTACATTTACATATTCAACACCAAATAATTCTTTTGCTCTATCAATGGCTAATTGCTCCACTTGATCAACTATTTCACATCCTCCATAATACCTTTTTCTTGGGTATCCTTCAGCATATTTGTTGGTTAAACAAGAGCCCATTGCTTGCATTACTTCATTACTTACAAAATTTTCTGAGGCAATTAATTCAATACCATTTCTTTGTCTTTTATCTTCTTTTGCAATTAAGTCAAAAATTATTTGATCGTTTTTCATCTTATACATTAAGTTAAATTTCTATTTTCGTGAACGCAACAAATGTATATAATTTTATGAATAGAATAAACGAACTTTTCGGAATAAAATATCCAATTATTCAAGGAGGTATGATATGGTGTAGTGGCTGGGAATTAGCTTCAGCTGTGAGTAATGCTGGAGGTTTAGGTTTAATTGGTTCAGGTTCAATGTATCCTGATGTGTTAAGGCAACATATTAAAAAATGCAAGGCAGCAACTGATAAGCCATTTGGAGTAAACATTCCATTACTTTATCCTGATATTGAAGAACATATAAATATAATAATTGAAGAAGGAGTAAAGATCGTTTTTACATCTGCAGGAAGTCCTAAAAAGTATACTTCTAGATTTCAAGAAAATGGGATAATAGTAGTGCATGTTATTGCAAATAAAAAATTTGCTTTAAAGTGTGTTGAGGCTGGGGTTGATGCTATTGTTGCTGAAGGTTTTGAGGCAGGAGGGCATAATGGAGCTGAGGAAATTACAACAATGTGCTTAATCCCAATGATTAAAGATGCAGTAGGTATTCCTTTGATTGCTGCTGGAGGAATTGGTAGTGGTAAAGCAATGTTGGCAGCTATGGTTTTAGGGGCTGATGGCGTGCAAATAGGAAGTAGATTTATAGCTAGTGAAGAATGTTCCGCTCATATTAATTTTAAGAACAAGGTAGTAACTGCTGATGAAGGAGCAACAGATTTAACCTTAAAAGAAGTAACAGCAGTACGCTTAATGAAAAATAAATTTTATAAGCAGATTCAAGATGCTTATGCAAATAATGCTACTATTGAGGATTTAAAAAATTTATTAGGAAGAGGTAGGGCTAAAAAAGGAATGTTTGAAGGTGATTTAGAAGAAGGGGAATTAGAAGTTGGTCAGGTTTCGGCAATGATAGATACAATAATGCCAGTTGCTGATATTATTGATGAAATAGTGGAAGAATTTGATTTGGAAAGAAATAGAGTTTCTTCTTTGTAGGTTTGAGTGCGTAAGATATTTTTTATACTATTGTTTTAATATCTTTATTTTTTGTAAATTTGTAGAATTAAAAAATATAATTATGAAAAAAATATTTACAACTTTATCTTTATGCTTAATAGCATTCTCATCTAATGCTCAATGGCTTGGTTCTTATTGGACTGCAGATGATATGAATGGAAATACACATGTTTTACAGAATCATATTGATGAAAGTAAAGCCGTTTTAGTAGACATATCTGCTCACTGGTGTGGTCCTTGTTTTGATTTACATGAAAGTCATTCTATGGCGGGAGTATATCATGATTTTGGTCCTGATGGAACAAATGAAGTTATGGTGTTTTTTACAGATGTTGATGCAGGTTCTAGTATTCCTATCTTACAAGGAGGTTCAGGATCTCAAGGAGATTGGATTACGGGAACAGAGTATCCCATAATTGGGCCAAATGGACAAGGTGCTCATGTGGATGGTTTTTATAATGGTTCAGGTGTGCCAACATTGTACTTGCATTGTGATAATTCAGCCCCTGTGGTTGGTACATCTTATGATTGGTGGACTCTTTATACAACTATTAAAGGAAGTTGTCCTTCAGCCTTTACTTATAGTGGAGCAGATGCTTCACTATTAAAACATGCAGGAATTGCAGGATGTCCAGGTAATTATTATGCTGAAGTTTCTTTATATAACGCAAGTTCAAATACAACCTTAACCTCAGCAGATATTGAGTTAAGAAGTCCTTCAGGACAATTATTATATACTGAAAATTGGTCAGGAAGTCTTAGTCCTTTAAATAAAAAATCAGTTAGTATAAATTATATTATTACATCAGAAGGTGCTTATACCGCAAAAGTTACTAATCCAAATGGAATTACCGATTCTAGGCCTACTGGTGATGAAGAAATTGTAAATGTTATTTATGCTTTTGATAATGCATATTGGCTAAGCGATATAACAGTCAATGTTGGAGGAAGTTCTTCTACTTCTTGGTACTTAAAGTCAGGTAGTGCTGGTGTTATTGGATCAGGGTTTGGTGGTGTTCCTGAAAATATTACTATTTCTGCTGATGAATGTTATGAGTTATTAGTAATACAGGGTAGTGGAGAAACATTTGAAATTACTGATGCTAATGGTGTTTGTACAAGCGGAACTGCTAACGGACCTCAATATAGTGCTTATTTTGGTTCTGGTGGAAGTCCATGGACAGGTATAGAAGAAGAATTATTATCTTTAAAGTTGTATCCTAACCCTGCAAATAATACATTGAATGTTGAGGGTAATTATGATGCTATTCAGGTTTTTGATATTTTAGGAAAGCTTCTAATTGATAGTGAGGCTAAGGAAAAAATTGATGTTTCTAGTTTAAATTCAGGAGTTTATATAGTTGAGTTAAAATTAAATAATAAATCAATTCGTAAAGAATTACAAATTACTAGATAGTTTTTTTTATTTTCTGAATACATAAGACTGAAAAAAGAAAAGTCTAATTAGATTAAAAAGGATTAGTACTTTCTAAAATATAATATCAAATATACCATGAAAAAAATTTTACTCATTTTTTGTACCTTGTTTTGTTTTTCTTTTCAAACTTCTGCTTCTCATTTTATGGGGGGCGAGATTACATGGAGATGTATTAAAACCCCTGGTCCGGATTTAGGGAAGTTTGTTTTTCAAATGAAAGTATATAGGGATTGTTCTGGGATTACTTTTTCTCAAACAATAGAAACAGTAACACATCATAACTATCCAGCTGTAGGGCAGACCACTCCTATATTAATGAATTTTATTTCTGTTGGGAATATTTCCCCTACAGGAGCAGCAGCAGCTTCTGGAAATTCTTGTTTTGATTGTGGTGCTGGAGATGTTGGTGCTGTTGAAGAATATATTTGGGAGTCTGATCCTATGTTTTTAAATGGAAATCCACCTGTAGAAGGTTGGCACTTTACTTGGGGTTCTTGTTGTAGAAGTGGTCAAATTACTAACGGTATGGCTAATGATTCTTGGACATTAAGAGCTGTAATGTATGCTTATGATACTGATTTTCCAAATGGCGTGTATTTACCAACAAACCCTTGTTATGATTCTTCTCCTGAATTTAAGGAGTTAGCAAAAACAATTATATGTACTGGATATCCTTTCGCTTATTCTCATAATGCTTCTGATGAAGAATTAGATGAAATTACTTATACATGGGCTGAGCCTTTAGGTGATAACTTAAGTTATGACGCTTCTAACCCAAACGCAACTGCTTTAACATTTGCACCATCACCACCTTATTCAGTAACTGCTCCTATACCTGGAAATCCAACTTTGGATTCTGAAACAGGAGAAATTGCATATAACGCTTCAACTTCAGGTGTATTTGTAACTTGTGTTAAGGTTGAAGCTAGAAAATGTGGGCAATTAGTTGCTGAAATTTATAGAGAAGTACAGGTACTGCTATTAGATTGTAATGTTTATAATCCGCCAACTGATGGTCTTAATGACCCGCCAATAATTTCAACTCCTAACGGTTTTCAAAATTGGGTAACTATTATAAATTCTGCTGGGCTTCCTTCCTATTCAACAACAGTTTATGCTGGCGATTTAGTTAATTTTAATATTCAAGCAGAGGATTTAGATACTTATACTGGTGGTGTTGCTCAAGATGTTACTTTAGATGTTACTGGAGGTCAATTTTCATCTGATTTTATTGATCCTTTGTTGTGTAGTAATCCCCCTTGTGCAACTTTTAATAATGGTACATCAAATGTTATACCTCCATTCTCTGCTCCTGCAATAGTAAATGGAGTTTTTGAGTGGCAAACTTCTTGTAGTCATATATATGCAGATGTTGGCTGTAATAGTACCTCAAATATTTTTACTTTTTCTATTAAAGCTTTTGATGATTTTTGTCCTGCCAATGGAATAAGTATTGCTACTATTAAAATAACAGTTGTTCCACCGATTCCTGATTTAAGATGTGTTTCTGTTGAAAATAATGGTGATGTAACATTAAATTGGAAATATATCGATAATGCTCCACCAACTTTTGAACCATTTTTTGTTTGGCATGCAACAAGTCTTGCAGGTCCTTATTCTATGGTTGATAGTGTTATGTTTCCTATTGATACTTATACTCATCAAGGTGTTAATGGAAATAATGCTTCACAATTTTATTTTTTATCTAATAAAGATGGGTGTGATACTACTGGTGCTGATTTACATTCTGATACTTTGCAAAGTATATATATGGATTTAACTCCAACAAATTTAGGTATGTCTGTTGATTTAGATTGGAATGCAATACATGATCCTTTGCTTGCTACTTCAGTTATTGATTATGAATTATTTCTTAAAAGAGGGACTTTTCCTTTTGTAAATTACTTAACTATCCCTGTACTAAATGCTCAGTATGATGCTGTCTCTTGTATTGATGATGTACAGTTTTATGTTGAAATTGCTGATGCAAGTGGCTGTGTTTCAAAATCATCTATTGGTTTAGCTAATCTAGCAGATACAACTATTCCTATTACTCCAATAATTACAGATGTTTCAGTTGATGCAAGTGGAAAATCAATTGTATCATGGTTACCTTCTCTAGGTGCTGATTTTTATGAAATCTATATAAAAAATTCAGATGGATGGGTAACAGTTGGTACAGTTAGCGCACCAATAACATCTTTTTTATATGCAACTTCTGATGCTTCTGATTTATCTGAAATTTTTAGTGTAAGAGCTCTAGATTCTTGTAGTAATGCAATGTCTCCTACATCAGATCATAATTCTATTCACCTTTCTGCAGATTTAGATGAATGTACACATGATTTGTCTTTAACCTGGAATGAATATATTAATTGGAAAAGTAATGTTAGTTATTATACTGTTGTGGTTGAAGAAACAGACTTATTTGGGGTGGTGACAATTATTGATACAAATTTAGTTGATTTAAATGAATATGTTGTGAAAAGATTAATTGATAATTATTCTTATAATATATATGTAGTTGCTAATGATGGAGATACTATTTTTTCAGCTCAATCTAATCAATTAGTACTTGTTCCTAATTTACCTAAAAAGGCAGATTATAATTATATTGAATATGCTAGTATTAATCATGATAATGGTTTTGTTGAAATTAATTGTTTAGTTGATAACACTGCAATTATTGATCATTATGATGTAATGCGTTCTTTGCGGATAGATGATAATTTTCAAAAAATAGGAGAGATTCCTTTTGAAGGAAGTACAACTATTCATTATACAGATGAGCTAGCTACAACAAGTTATAATTATTATCAATATCGTATTTTACCTGTTGACACTTGTGGTATTAGATTGTTTTCTCCACCAGTATATTTGCCTGAGTATTTTAATGATACTTCATTTGCCCAGACTATTTTATTAGAGACAGAAATAAATTTAGATTATAGTAATATTGATCCGAGCTTAGATAATGAGTATACTAATACCCTTACATTTAATGAATATGATAAATGGTTAGGAGATGTTTCAGAATATAGATTATATAGATCAATTAATAGAATGCCATTTAATTTATTGCCAATTTATACTTGGGATAGAGTGAATTATCCTGATGAACCTTTAGAATTTATTGATATTGTTACTGAATATGGAGATGGAAATGGAAGGTTCTGTTATTATATTGAAGCTCTTGAAGGTAATGCAACTCCATATGGACCTGTTGTTGAAGGGAGTTTTTCTAATATTTCTTGTGTATCACAAACTCCAATTATTTTTGTTCCCTCAGCATTTACTCCTAATAGTGATGAGCATAACGAACTATTTCATCCTATAACTTATTATGTTTCAGAGGAAGGGTATTCCTTTACTATTTATACTAGAAGTGGTGGGATATTGTTTACAACTAATGACCCTACAAAAGGATGGGATGGTACTTTTAATGGTAATGTTGTTCAAGATGGTAATTATGTTTATCATTTACAGTATGTAAATGGAGTAGGTGATTTGACTGAGAAAACAGATATTATAACCTTAGTAAGATAATAAAAATTAATCTTTGTAAAATAGTCCCTTTTTAAGGGACTATTTTATTATATAATATGTTAATTTTGCATAATTTTTTAAATATACCAATATGAGCAATAAAATAATGAGAGAAGGCCTTACTTATGATGATGTATTAGTAGTTCCAGCATATTCTGAAGTATTACCTTATATGGTTAGTACAACTACTCAGTTTACTAAAAATATTACTTTAAATGTTCCTGTAGTTGCAGCAGCTATGGATACGGTTACAGAAAGCAGAATGGCAATTGCTATTGCGCAAGAGGGAGGTATAGGTGTATTGCATAAAAATATGACTATTGAGAAACAAGCTTTAGAAGTGCGAAAAGTTAAGCGTTCAGAAAGTGGTATGATTTTAGATCCTATTACTTTAACTATGTCAGCTTCTGTTGGAGATGCATTTGCTATGATGCGTGATAATAAGATTGGAGGAATTCCTATTGTTGATGATAATTCTAAGCTTCTAGGTATTGTAACAAATAGAGATTTACGTTTTGAAAAAGATATGAGTCTTACTATTTCTGCAGTTATGACTTCAGGTGATTTAATTACTACTGAACTGAATGATTTGGAAAATGCTGAAAGTATTTTAAAAGAAAATAAAATAGAAAAATTACCTATTGTTAATTCTGAAAACCAACTTGTTGGATTAATTACATTCAAAGATATTATTAAAAACAGAATGCGACCTAATGCCTGTAAGGACCAATACGGTAGGTTAAGAGTTGCAGCTGCTGTTGGC
>JABJNS010000154.1 GCA_018664745.1 Flavobacteriales bacterium
CTGATACTGATAAAACAATTTTTTTCATTTTTTAATTTTTATTTTTTTTGATTAATTATTTGAAAACGGAGGCAAAAATACAACCTTATTTATAATAAATCCAAATAAAGATAGTTTTATTTATAATAAATCTAAATTAGGTGCTTTACATCTAGTAAAAAAATAGATATATCGTCTTATATTTTATAAGATTTCCTATGTCATTTCACAAAATATGACTAAAAAACACCAATGAAAACTGATTTATTTACATTCTATCCGGCACACCAGCACCCAATAAACGCATAGCGGTTTGTATTACCTCTCCCACTTTAATTGAAAGTCCTAATCTGAAATTAATCAACTCTTCACTTTCAGCAGTAAGAATAGCCGTATTCTGGTAGTAATTATTGAATTCCTTTACTAAATCATACACAAAGTTAGCTACCAATGCTGGACTATAATTAGCTGCTGCCTCTTGTATCACAGTAGGAAACTCAGTTAATAATTTAATAATTTCTTGTTCCTTACCTGTAATAACTACTCTACTTGGCAATTCCACCTCAGCATTATGCTTTCTCTTTAATGATTGAATACGAGCATATGTATATTGTATAAACGGACCAGTATTTCCGTTAAAATCAATTGATTCTTTAGGATCAAAAAGCATACGCTTTCTAGGATCAACTTTTAGCATAAAGTACTTAAGCGCTCCCATACCAACCGTTTCATAAAGTGCATCTGCTTCTTTATCAGTCATGCCCTCTAACTTCCCTAATTCCTTAGCAATGTTTTTGGCTGTACTTACCATTTCCTCCATCAAATCATCAGCATCCACCACCGTTCCTTCACGCGATTTCATTTTCCCACTTGGTAAATCCACCATCCCATACGATAAATGATAACAGCTCTTTGCCCAGTCATATCCCAATTTATCAAGGATTAAAAACAATACCTTAAAATGATAATCTTGCTCATTCCCTACTGTATACGCCATGTTTGAGAAAGCGAAATCTTCATGTCTTTGTATGGCAGTACCAATATCTTGCGTCATGTAAACAGCTGTTCCATCTGATCGTAAAATGATTTTTTCATCTAAGCCTTCTGCTGACAAATCTATCCATACCGAACCATCTTCTTTTTTATAAAACACTCCTTTTTCAAGGCCAATTTCTACCACTTTTTTCCCTAGCAGATAAGTATCACTTTCATAATAGTTCTTGTCAAAATCAACCCCAAGTCTACCATAAGTACTTGTAAAACCATCATAAACCCAAGCATTCATTTTCTCCCAGAGTGCAATTACTATTGGTTCTTTTGCCTCCCAACTTATTAGCATATCCTGTGCCTTTTTTAAAATAGGAGCTTGTTTCTCAGCCTCTTTCCGTTCCATTCCATCAGCAACCAAATCAGCAACTTCTTTTTTGTAGTATTTATCAAATTCTACATAGTATTTCCCTACCAGATGATCACCTTTTAACCCACTACTTTCTGGAGTTTCATTATTTCCAAAATCCTGCCAAGCAATCATTGATTTACATATATGTATTCCTCTATCATTTATGATTTGTACCTTCTTCATATTTTTACCACTTGCCTTAATAATCTCAGCAACTGAATACCCTAAAAGGTTATTACGAATATGCCCTAAGTGTAAAGGCTTATTTGTGTTTGGTGATGAATACTCTACTAAGTAAGTAGGCGCATTATCATCTGCCTTTATAGTTCCATAATCAGCAGTATTGTAAGCAGCAACAAATTGATTATACCAGAATTCTGCAGATATTTCTAAATTCAAAAAACCTTTTACCACATTAAAACCATTCACCTCATCTACTTTGCTTTTTAGATAGTTTCCTATTTCTTCTGCAGTAGGCTCTGGCCCTTTTCTTGAAGCTCTTAATAGTGGAAATACAACTAAAGTAACATCTCCTTCAAAATCCTTTCTTGTCTTTTGAAATTGAATACTTTGGTCAGTTGCTGAATATAACTCAGCTAAACATTTTTCTATTTCTGGTTTTAAGATTTCTTCTATCATTACTTTTGTTTTGGTAAAAATATTTCTGCCATCATACATCTTGCACTACCACCTCCACAGGCCTCAATTGTATCTAACGAACTATATATAATAGGACAATGCTTTTCAATAACTATTTTTTGTTCTTCTGTTAAACTACTATAAGCCGAGTTAGACATAACAAGATAAGGTTTATCACCCATTACTTGCAACATATTCCCTGCAAATCTATGCTTTTGTTCTTCTGTTATTTCAATAATATCCTTACCTGTTTCTGTAAGGGTTTCAAGTACATGTTCTCTTTCAGCTTCATCATCAATGGTGTCCAAGCAAATTACAACAAAAGTATCTGCCACACACATCATTACATTAGTATGGTAAATTGCCATACGCTCACCCTCTACATCTTGGTTGGCCGTAAAGCATATTGGACGATAACCAAACTCTTCACAAAACTGAATTACGGCAATCTCATCCGTACGGATAGATATAGCAGCATAACAAATCATATTTACATGATCCAACACCATGCTACCCGTACCCTCCAGATACTTATCGTGCTCTTCAAATTCCGTAAAATCCTTTATTCCCTCAATAGTAAAACCATATTCATCAACTAGAGTATCAAAGATATCCTCCCTTCTTTCATCTCTCCTATTTTCAGCACACATAGGATAC
>JABJNS010000155.1 GCA_018664745.1 Flavobacteriales bacterium
ATTAAGACTTGTTCCAGATGGAGCAGTTGCTGTACCTGAAGTAGCGGCAGGATATAAAGATCCATTACAAATTTCTGGTATTGTAGATGAACAAGATTGAATAGGTCCCGCACCTCCCTGGGAATAACAAAAGGCATAAGTAAATAACGTAAAAAATATAAGTAAGAATCTTTTCATTAAAATGGAGTTTTTTTATAGGTTACAAATATACGAAAAAATTACTTGATTTGTTCTAGATGAAAATAACTAATATTACTTACAAAACCTTACAGCCTGATTCTTTTATCCAACCACTGCTTCCATTTGCAATTTTAATGTTTATCCATTCTCCAATAGTGTCTAAAATCTCAATTTTACTTCCTGAATGTAAAGAGAATAAGTTAGTGCTGTTTGTTGTTGGAGCACTATTTACAACTACTGATGAGGTGAAAATAATAGCTTCTTTTTTAGTTATATTTCTTTGATAAGAACTGTAAGTTGCAAAAACACTGATAAGTGCAAGAGAATACAAAATACTTAAAAAGTGCTCTTTTTTGTAATTAGTAAATTGACTAAGTATCTTTATTGTAAGTGCTAGCCAAATGATTAAAATGCTGATTAATTGCCAAGAAAATGTATTAAATATTGAGATAAAACTACTCCACCATTTTTTATAAAAAAGCTGAGGAATATCTTCTATTCGGTCAATAATTTTGAGGTTTGCCAGCTCAAGGTTTTGTATGGTTTTGTCGTTTCTCTCTAGTTTTAAGCTTTTCTCATAATGCCATATTGCATTTGCCCAATTTTGTGCTTTATAATGACAATTTCCTAAGTTGTAGTATAATTCACTACTTTCCAATCCTATAGTTAAAATACTATCATAAAGAGTAATAGCAGAAGTGTAATCTGAGTTATTGTAAGTTCTATTTGCCTTTTCAAAAAGTTGATCTGAAGCAAAAGAACTAATGCTTACTAGGAGGGTGATAATGAGAGTTTTTAATTTCATCTTAAGGCAGTTTCAACTTCAATAATTATGTGCTTGGCTTTATTTAAAATATCTCCCATTTGTGCGTTTTTATTACTAGCAGGTGCATAGCGTGCAAATTCACATTCATCTAAAAGAGCAATAAATTGCTTTTCTGTATTGATGTCAATAGCATTAGAGTAAAAGTGTGTGCTAACGGTTTCTTTTGATAAATCTGCTATACTTACTTTAAATTTATCAGCAAAATAACCCCAAATTGATTTTTCAATTTCTTCAAAAAACCCATCAAAATTATTGTTATTTATGCAAATTTGTGCATTTTTAAGTCTTTTTAATGCTATTTTGTTTGCTTTTTTGTTTTTCCAATCACTGCTTGATTCGTCTGTTTTTCCAACTATTTTGTTGTAAACCCTTAATAATATAAGTAATAGTATTGGCAAAAAGAATAAGAGGTAGAATAGCTTTTGGTCTAATGCTCGTTCCTTTATTACTTGCAAATTACTTTCCGTAAAAATATAGTGAATGTCTTTTTGCTCCGCTCTAACTTGTTGCTGACTTGTATTCCCTGTTTCTTGTTCGTTATTTTTACTAGCCGATATTGTTAAGGAATGCTTGCTCGCTTTTTTAGTTTCGTATTGTTTCTTTTTTGGGTTGTAAACTATAAGATTAGCTGATGGAATACTATAGTTTCCTTTATATCTTGGTATGAGTAGGTATTCAAAAGTTTTAATGCTTCTTTTTCTTCCTCCTTCAAATATTCTGTCTGTAATTTTTGGATCATAAACTTCAAAATCTTCAGGAAATTGGATATCTAATGGCTCAATGAGTTCAATGTTTCCTGTACCTGTAATTGTGAGTTTGTAAGTAATGGCGTTATTTGCATTTATAGTGGTATTATCTACTTCAGAGGATATTTTCATTGCACCAACAGCACTTTTGAAATTAGCAGGTGGGTTTGGTAAATCCGCTACTTTTATGCTAATTGGTTTGGAGCTGATAAACTCTTCCTGAATATTGTATCCGCCTCCAAAAAAGTTAGCAAATGGATCTCTGTTATTTCTTTTCTTTTGAATACGGATACTGCATTTGAGTTCCATAGGATCAATAATTAATTCCCCTGATTTTTGTGCTGTTAATACAGATTTTTTAATTGTGGCAACATTGTAAGGTATGCCATCTACTACATCTCTTTTAAATCGGCTTGAGGCTTCAAAGTCCTTTGCCCAAAATCCGTTTAATGCTGGGAGTGAGGATAGTTCGGTATTGTGCAAGTCTACTCTGGTAAATAGTTTGTAGGTGACTAGTATTTGTTCCCCAACTACAATGTTTCGTTTGCTTACATTAACTTTAATAAATAAGTTGTCATATAGTGCCTTTTGTTGGGCTTTGTTTTTCTTATTTCCTTTTACTACTTTTAGAGAGTATCCTTTGCTTTGTATTTTTTTTCCTTTAACAGTTATGTTAGCAGGGCTTATGTTGTATGTGCCTTCTTTTGTAGCTTTTAGGTAAAAGGAATAAGTAGTAGAGGTAGTATTTTGGCTTTTACCATTTACAAAACTAGAGCTACTTTGTGTGGAAGGGTTGGGACCACTTAGAACTCTTAGTCCTTTAAAGTTGGGTGATTTAAAATTATCACCTTTTGTATTAATGGAATATTGAATAAGAATTTGCTCTCCAACTATAGCTGGATTTTTATCTGCAGCTACTTTTAGGGTTTGTGCATTTAATGTTGCACTACACAATAGAAATAATATGAGGGCTAACTTTTTCACTTTACCAATCTTTTAATACTTTAACTCGTTTGCCTTTTACTTTCTTTTTCTGCAATTCTTCTTGCAATTCTTTTTCTTGTTGCTGTATTGCTTCTAGCATTTTTTCAGCCGCTTCCTTACTCATTTCTTCCTTTTTTTCTTCTGGCTTATTTTCTTGTTTTCCCTCTTGTTGCTCTTTGTTTTCTTGGCTTTCTTCTTGCTCCTTATTCTCTTTTTCCTCCTCTTTGTTTTCTCCTTCTTTGTCTTCTTTTTGATCCTCCTTATCCTCTTTGTTTTCGTCTTTATTTTCTTGTTCCTGTTGCTGTTGTTTCTGCTGATGAGTAATTGCTAAATTATGCCTTGTATCTTTATCATTAGGATTAATCCGTAAAGCACTTTTGTATGCCGCAATAGCTTCTTCTAATTTTTGTTCTTTCACTAAGGAATTTCCTAGGTTATGGTACACTTTTGCTAATTCAGTTTCAGTTGGTGCATTATCTTTTAGAGCATCAAAAAGTGCAGAAGATTCTTCATAGCGTTCTTGTTTGTAAACAGCATCCGCTAAATTAAAAGAAGCATTAAAATAATCTTGATCTTTTTCTAATGATTTTCGGTATTGAATTTCTGCTTCATTATAACTGCTGTCAGTATAGAGTTTATTTCCATCCCTCAAAAATGATTTCTTGTTTTGAGCAAAGGAGGTAATGCACATTAAAAAAGATAATATGAAGAAGGTATTTTTCATTAGTCTTTATAAAAGTTAATACGGTTACTCCATTTATTTTTTCTTCTAAGTAGGATTAAATCTAGCAGTAAAAGGAGTAGTGCTGCACCTAAAAATAATTGGAATCTATCTTTGTATTCAGTAAATACCATAGTACCAATTTCTTTCTTTTCCATTTTATTAATTTCAGCAAATAGGGTAGATAGTCCTGCTTTGGAGTTGTTAGCACGCACATAAGTTCCTTTTCCTGCACTTGCAATTTGTTGTAGTAAATTTTCATTCAACTTACTGACTACAGTGTTCCCATCTCTATCTTTTCGGTAGCCAGTTCGGTTTCCGTATTTATTATAAATAGGAATTGGTCCTCCTTTGCTGAGTCCCATTCCTAAGGTATGAACGAATATGCCTAGCTCATTGGCTTGCTGGGCACTTTCTATTGCTTTTTCATCATGGCTCTCTCCATCAGTAATAATAATGATGGCCTTATTCTGTGCATTTTCCATATCAAAGGACTGCATACTCAAATCAATTGCTTTTGCAATTTCAGTTCCTTGTGTGGGTACGATATTTGTACTAACGGTTGATAAAAATAATTTAGCAGCAGAATAATCAGTAGTAATAGGTAACTGTACATAAGCCTCTCCTGCAAAAACAATCAATCCAATTCTGTCGCCTTCTAATTTATCAATTAAACGGGAGATTGCTAGTTTCGCTCTTTCAAGTCTATTAGGTTTTATGTCCTCAGCCATCATGGAATTAGAAAGATCAATAGCTATCATTAAATCAACTCCTTCTCTTTTTACTTCCTCCATTTTTGTACCTATTTGTGGGTTGGCTATCCCAATGATGAGTAGAATAAAAATAAGAACAGTAAGAATATTCTTTATTTGTGTTCTTTTTTTGGAAAAAGAATGCATCAATTGGTTTACCAATTTACTGTCTCCAAAAAGAGCTAGAGAATTTCTTTTCCATCTACTATATAATAGCATTGCTATTATTAAAACGGGAATTCCAAATAGGAAATTCAAATATTCTATATGTTCATATCTTAACATTTAAGGAATCTGTTTTAAAAAAGTGATTTGTAAAATGAATCCTAAAATTAATAAGCCTAAAGCCCAAAGTGCAAAGGGTAAGAACTCTTCAGAGCGTTTATGAAATTCCGTAACTTCTATCTTTGATTTTTCTAGAGCATCAATGTCTTTGTAAATCTCTTTTAAGGAATTATTATTGGTTGCTCGGAAATACTTTCCATCTGTTAATGTTGCAATATCTTGTAAGGTTTTTTCATCAATCTTCACTTCTACTTCTTGGTATTGTATCCCAAAAGCAGTTTGGAAAGGGTAGGGAGCAAAGCCTTCAGTTCCTACACCAATTGTGTACACGCGAATCCCAAATTTCTCAGCAATTTCTGCTGCAGTAAGGGGTGGAATTGTTCCACTATTACTTACTCCATCTGTAAGTAGGATTATTACTTTTGAAATTGCTTCAGAATCTTTTAACCGATTCACTGCTGTTGCTAGTCCCATTCCTATTGCGGTTCCGTCATCTACCATGCCGCTTTTTACATCTTGGAATAAATTGATGAGTACATTATGATCGGTTGTAAGCGGGCATTGCGTAAAACTTTCTCCAGCAAAAATAACCAAACCAACTCTGTCATTTATTCGCTTACTGATAAAGTCCATTGCTACATTTTTGGAGGCTTCTAGTCTGTCAGGTTTTAAGTCCTGAGCTAACATACTTCCTGAAATGTCCATTGCCAAAACAATATCAATTCCTTCAGTTGTGATTTCTTCCCAATTAGTAGATGATTGTGGGCGAGCCAAAGCAATAATCATTAAGGTTACTACTGCAATTTTTAATACAAAAGGAAGGTGGCGCAATTGTTGTTTTATTGTGGGTTTTGTGTCTATTGCTTTAGTTTCAGAAAACAAAATAGCACTGCTGTTGGTTTTGTGTTTTAGCACATGCCATAGTAGTAGTGCTAATGGCAATACCAATAGATAGAAAAACTCGCTATTTACAAAGGTATAATTAGCCATTATTGATCTGTTTTTCTTTTGTTTGTCCTACAAAATGTTTGGCTAGTTGCATGCTTTCCTTGTTCTCATTTTCATCAGGTTTGCTTTTGGCAAATTTGGCTAAATCGGCTCTTTGCAACAGGATAGTAATACTCGCTAATTGCTCGTTATTTACTTTGCTTTTTAGTTCGCTTATTATTTCGTCAGTGGCAAGTTCAAGAGCAATAAAGTTAAATCTATTTTCAGTATATCTTCTGATGATTTCTGAAAGTTCAGTATAGTATTGTTTTATGTTTCCTGCTTGCCATACCTGTGCTTCATCTAGTGCTGTTAATTGTTGTATAGCAGTAATATCGGCAGGGATAATCACTTTTGGCTTTTCAATTTTAACTTCATCTTTCTTATTGAATACATACTTTTTAAGCAAGAAAATAATCAGAGCCAACACAATAATGCCAACAAGCCAAGGCCAAATATCACTCCAACCAATGGGTGCTTTCATGGGTTGTTTTATGTCTTTTAGTTCAGCTCCTTCTTCCAATATAACAGTTTGTACATTTAATAGTAACCCTTGTGTTTTGCTGTTTTCTGAAAATGAAATAGGAGGGATGTAATAACTTCCACTATCCCAAACGGTAATGATGAAGTTTTGTGAAATTAAATTCTCGTTAGTATCTAGCTTTCCTTGTTTAATGATTTCAATTCCGTCTGCCAAAAACTCATCATATGTAGGCCATACTTCAGTTTCACTGATTGGATTACTGATGCTGAAATTTATTTGCTCACCAATCAGGATCGCGTTAGTGTCTAGCTTTGCGGTTTGGGCAAAAGCAAAATTGCTAATCAATCGAAGTAGGATTAATTTTTTCATCTTCTACTTCTTCTAGTTTTAAAAAAGTTGATTAGTGGTTTTACATAATCTGTTCCTGTGGTGATGTCAAT
>JABJNS010000156.1 GCA_018664745.1 Flavobacteriales bacterium
AGTAGTAGCCATGTTTAAATAGATGATTCTTTCAATTGCTAAAGCTAATCCTAAGATTAAACATAACAATACAATCCCCATAAATCCAGGCCCTCCTTCAATAAATTTTTGTTTGATAATTTGATGAAATGATGCAGACTCTTCATCTGATATTGCAGACTCAATCATAGCAGCTTGGCCCTTTCTATCTTCTTCCGACATTACATTCTCTTCAATCACTTCTTCAGTTGCAATTGTGTCAGCATCTTGTGCGTAAACATTGTAAGTCCCAGCAAGGAATAATCCTAAAAGGGCTATTAAGGCAAATTTGTTTTTCATTTTTGTTTAAATTTTAGTGTAATTAAATTTTAGTGTGGCAAATTTATAAAAATATTATAAAGCGGCCTGATATCTCTTATTAACTTCCTCCCAGTTGATTACATTAAAAAATGCATTGATATAATCAGGGCGTCTATTTTGATAGTTTAAATAGTAAGCGTGTTCCCAAACATCCAAACACAATACTGGGGTACAACCGCATTGGTCATCCATTAATGGGTTATCCTGATTTGCAGTAGACGAAACTTTTAACTTCCCATCTTTTACTCCTAACCAAGCCCATCCTGAACCAAATCTTGTTCCTGCTGCTGTAGAGAAAGTATTTTTAAATTCTTCAAATGAACCAAAAGCATTATTTATTGCATCAGCAATTGCTCCTGTTGGCTCTCCTCCTCCGTTTGGGCTCATTGATGTCCAAAACATATTATGATTGAAATACCCTCCACCATTATTTCTTGCTCCACCACTTAAGCCTCGAGTAGCACAAATTTCTTCAATAGTTTTTCCTTCTAAATCAGTTCCTGCAATTGCATTGTTTAGGTTGTTTGTATATCCGTTATGGTGTTTGCTATGGTGAATCTCCATAGTTCTAGCATCAATATGTGGCGCTAATGCATCATAAGCGTAAGGTAATTTTGGTAATTCGAATGACATAATATTTTGTTTTTTAGTTATTTATAATAGTATTTGCCAAGCATCTTCTGCTTTTCCTTGGCTTAATAATTCTTTGGCTAAGATATGTTTTTCTTCTGTACTTTTTTTATCTCTAAGGTTAAACTCTTTTTTCTCAGGAATATTTTCTGCTGAAGCTAAAATTGCTAATTCATTTCCTGTTAGTATGCTAGAGTTTCTAATTTCTTCAGCTAATTTATCTATTCCCATTCCCATTCTAGAGATAGGTTTTGCTATTTCATAAAGCGATTCCTTTGTTGTTTTTCCGTACCAATTTGCTCCCAATCGGCTAACTATATTTAGTTTGAACGGATCAATTGCATTATTTTCATCTAATACTTCAGTATCAATATGCATTTTTAGAATTTCACAAAGCACCAAACTTCCTGCACCTCCTTCTTCTCCTAAAGTAATCACTTCATTTACTTTACATTCAAAATTTATTGGTGATTCTTTGATTCTTGAAGGAGTAATTAAATCTGATTCTACTTCAGTAAATCCTGCTTTTTCAAACTCATTTATTTCTGAATCAAAATCGCATGAAGCCAAAGAAACCTGTTGCGCAATATCTTCTGTTACTAAGGAAATAACACATTCTTTAACTTGATGAACATTGTCCAAAGTATGTTTTGATGTATTGTTTCTTACCCTTCTCACGGGTGAAAAAACTAAAATAGGAGGATTTACAGAAAATACATTGAAAAATGAAAAAGGACTTAAATTTTTATTTCCTTCAGCATCAATTGTACTTACAAAAGCGATTGGCCTTGGTGTTACAGCAGCTGATAAATATTGGTATAAACCAGCCGTTTCTCCTGATTTTACATCTATTGTTTTAATCATTTTTTAAGTTTTAATAGCGAATGATTGCTTTCTGCTTTTACAATCGTATTGGTTATTTTCCCTAGTCCTTCAATTTGCATTTCAATTTCATCTCCTGCTTGTATCCACCTTTCTTTATAGTCAGGATTTGCTCTTTTTCCTGTTCCGTTTAATTCCAACAAACATCCTGTACCAACAGTTCCCGATCCAATTACATCTCCTGGGAAAAGCTCTACACCATAAGATGCCCTCTCAATAATTTCAGCAAAAGTCCAATTCATATCTTTTGCATTTCCTTCAGATAATAATTCTCCATTCACATAACAGCTCATTTGTAAATCGTATTTTTTGCCAAAAGCAGTATCAATACTTTTGCTTTCTAATTCATCAGGAGTCACTAAATAAGGACCAATTACATTTGCATAATCTTTTCCTTTTGCAGGACCTAAGTTTAGTTTCATTTCTTCCATTTGCAATCTTCTTGCACTTATATCATTTAATATGCAAAAGCCAGCAATGTGCTTATCAGCATCTTTGGATAAGATGTTCTTACCTCCCTTACCTATTACTATGGCGAATTCTAATTCGTAATCCAATCTATGAAAGTGGTCGGGCATGAGTTCTATTTTTTGTCCATCACTAAACATAGCATTGTGGTTGGAAAAATAAAAAACAGGAAATTCATCAAATTCTGGAATCATCTCAACTCCTCTATTTTTACGAGAGGTTGCTACATGTTGCCTAAAAGCGTAAGCATCTCTAAAAGAAGTAGGTTTTGGAATTGTAGCCAATAACTTTACATCAGATAATTGATCGATTTTATTGGGGTTTTTGGAAATAAATACCTTTGCAGTTTCCATCCAATTTTTATTTGAAATTAACTCAACTATTGAATTGGCGCTACAACAATCATTTAAATTTTGGATTATATCTCCCTCAATTGCACCAAACAAATGTTGTACGCTATTCGGTTTTATGTAACTGACTAATTTCATCTTGTTGCAAAAGTATCATTTTTATATTTTTAGTATCACTTTAATCATCTTTTGTTTGATGGTAAAAACCTATATTTGCAAAAAATAATTTACAATGCCAAGATATCATAGCTTAGGAAAAATGCCTCATAAAAGGCATACAACCTTCCGAAAAGAGGATGGAAATATCCATTATGAAGAGCTTTTTGGAACCATTGGTTTTGACGGAATGTCTTCCCTTTTATATCATTTGCATAGGCCAACACAGGTTAAAGATATTAAGGATGCTTATTCAGTTGCACCAGAAATAGCAGTGGATAAAAACTTAAAATCCTATATGTTAAATGGGTTTGAAGCCCCTAAAGTTGCTGATCATTTAGAAAGTAGAATTTCCATTATGGTAAATAATGATTTGAATATTTTGCTTTCTGCTCCAACTAACTTGGAAGAAGATTATTTTTATAAAAACACAGATGGAGATGAAGTTATTTTCGTGCATAAAGGCACAGGAACACTCAGGACTTTTGTTGGAAATATTAAGTTTAAAGAAGGTGATTATTTAGTAATTCCTAGAGGAATGATTTACACTATGAGGTTTAATTCTGCTGAAAACAGATTATTTATTGTGGAATCGTACACTCCAGTTTATACGCCAAAAAGATACAGAAATCATTTCGGGCAATTGTTAGAGCATTCTCCATTTTGTGAAAGAGATTTAAGAGTGCCAGAAGAATTGGAAACTCATGATGAACTAGGTGATTTTGTAATAAAAATTAAAAAGGAGCAAATGATTCATGAGTATACTTATGCATCACATCCTTTTGATGTAGCAGGTTGGGATGGATATAATTATCCTTATGCATTTTCAATTCATGATTTTGAACCTATAACTGGAAGGGTACATCAACCACCACCAGTACACCAAACTTTTGAAACAAGCAGATTTGTAATTTGCTCTTTTGTTCCAAGAATGTACGATTATCACCCAGAATCTATTCCTGCACCTTACAACCATTCTAATATCGATTCTGATGAAGTTCTATATTATGTAGCTGGCGATTTTATGAGTAGAAACCATGTAGATGAAGGGTATATTTCCTTGCATCCTGCAGGAATTCCACACGGACCACATCCTGGTGCAGCAGAAAGAAGCATTGGGAAAACAGAAACAGATGAATTGGCAGTAATGGTAGATACCTTTGCTCCACTAAAATTAACAAAAGCAGCTATTGAACTTTCGGATGGAATTTACCATCAGTCATGGCTTGAAAATAAACATTAAAAGATGAGAGACGACTTAACAAAAATCAATAACACGACTTATTCCTTGGATAAAATTTTTTCTGATGCAAAAGATTTTTTACCTTTATTAGGAACAGATTATGTAGAGTATTATGTAGGAAATGCAAAACAAGCAGCTCACTATTATAAGACAGCTTTAGGGTTTCAATCTTTAGCTTATGCTGGGTTGGAAACAGGAATTACAGATAGAACTTCTTATGTTGTAGTTCAGGATAAAATACGAATTGTACTTACTACACCTATGCCAGGAGATAATAATGAGATTTTTGATCACATTAAAAAACATGGTGATGGAGTAAAAGTGATTGCCCTATGGGTAGATGATGCAACAAAAGCTTGGGAAGAAACAACAAGTAGAGGTGCAGAATCTTATTTTGAGCCAAGAACAGAAAAAGATGCTGATGGAGAAATGGTAAAGTCTGGAATTAAGATTTATGGAGATACTGTTCATGTTTTTGTTGAGCGTAAAAACTATAATGGAACTTTTATGCCAGGGTTTGAAAAGTGGGAATCACATTATAATCCTGAGCCAGTAGGATTGAAATACATTGACCATATGGTAGCCAATGTAGGTTGGAATGAAATGAATATCTGGGAGAAATTTTACAATGAGACTATGGGGTTTGCAAACCTAATTACTTTTGATGATAAAGATATTTCTACTCAATACACTGCCTTAATGAGTAAGGTAATGACCAATGGAAATGGGAGGGTAAAATTCCCAATTAATGAGCCGGCAAAAGGAAAAAAGAAATCGCAAATTGAGGAATATTTGGATTTTTATAATGGACCAGGAGTACAACATGTTGCGGTTGCTACTGATGATATTGTAGGTACGGTTTCAGCAATGAAAGCAAGAGGAGTAGAATTTTTATATGTGCCAGGAGTATATTACGATACAGTTGGTGAAAGGGTAGGAGAGATTGCTGAGGATATGGCAATTTTGAAAAAACATGGAATTTTAGTGGATAGAGATGATGAAGGTTATTTGTTGCAAATCTTCACCAAACCATTAACGGACAGACCTACTTTATTCTTTGAAATCATTCAAAGAAAAGGAGCACAGTCATTCGGAAAAGGAAACTTTAAAGCCCTTTTTGAATCGATAGAAGCAGAACAAGAAAGAAGAGGAACATTATAATATGTTGAAAATTGGGGATAAAGCACCAGCAATAAATTCCATTGACCAAAATGGAGAAGCAATTACTTTAGCCCAATTTAAAGGAAAGAAGGTAGTATTGTATTTTTACCCAAAAGATATGACTCCAGGTTGTACGGTACAATCGTGTAATTTAAGGGACAACTACCAAACACTTTTAGATAAAGGTTATGTAGTGTTGGGTTGCTCTGCCGATAGCCCAGCAAGGCACATTAAGTTTATTGAAAAACACGAATTACCTTTTCCACTTATTTCTGATGAAAGTAAAGAAGTGCTAAATGCTTATGGAGTTTGGGGGCTTAAAAAGTTTATGGGAAAAGAGTA
>JABJNS010000157.1 GCA_018664745.1 Flavobacteriales bacterium
ATGAAAAATTAAATACTATGCTTAGCATAGTATCTTGCTACTTACTAGATATAGAACACTATTTAATAGCCTCTAATTGATCAGCAGCATTTTCCCACTCTGCTTCCAATTCTTGTAGTTTTTGCTGATTTTTCTCGTATTCTGCAAAAAAACCATCTTTTTGTGATAATTCAATATATTTCTCTGGAATAGCCAAATCAGCATCTATTTGCTTTTGAGATTTATCTAAAGTTGCAATTTCTTTTTCTAATTTACTAATTCTATTTTGCAATTTCTTCACTTTCTTCTGTTGTGCTTTATGCTCAGCATAAGACAATTGATCATCCGTCTTATCTTGCTTAGTATTCTTCTGTTCTTTTTGTGAGCTTTCTAATTGTTTGAAATTCTCTAAATCTTTTTCCTCTAAGAAAGTATCAATATCACCAATATACTCCTTTATATTTTGATTTTTGAATTCATATACTTTTTCAGTAAGTCCTTGCAAAAATTCTCTATCATGCGAGACAACAATTAAACTTCCATCATAATTATTCAATGCTTTTTTAAGCAACTCTTTTGATGTAATATCCAAGTGATTGGTTGGCTCATCCATAATTAATAAATTATACGGATCAAGCAATAATTTACACAATGCTACTCTAGCTCTTTCCCCACCTGAAAGCACATTTACTTTCTTTTTAACTTCATCATTACTGAATAAAAAAGAACCCAAAATAGAACGCACTTTCCCAGCTGTATCCTCAGTTGCTGCCTGTTCAATTGTTTCCAAAACAGTTAAGTTTTCATCCAAAAACTCAGCTTGATTCTGAGCATAATACCCCATCTTAACTTGATGTCCTAATTCAATTTTCCCATCAAAATCCAACTCATTAACTATCATTTTTGCTAAAGATGATTTCCCCTCACCATTCTTTCCCACAAAGGCAATTTTATCACCTCTTACTATTTCAAGATTAACTTTATCCAACACATTTAAATCACCATAATTTTTAGAAGCATCTTCAATGGTTAAACTCATTTTTCCAGAATGTGGTGCAGGAGGAAAACGAAATTGCATACGCGCAACATCCTCCTGTTCCACCTGAATTATTTCTAATTTATCTAACTTTTTAATTAAAGATTGAGCAAAAGAAGCCTTGTTCTTTTTCGCTCTAAATTTATTAATCAAAACCTTGGTTTCTTCAATGTATTTATCTTGATTTTTCTTTGCCTGAATTTGTTTTTCAACCCTATCCTCACGCAAAGTTAAATACTTAGTATAAGAAGCTCTATAGTCATTAATCTTAGAAAAAGCAACCTCAATTGTTCTATTAGTAGATGCATCTAAAAATAACCTATCATGCGAAACCAACACTACTGCTCCACTATAAACCTTTAACCATCTTTCCAGCCACATAATAGATTCAATATCCAAGTGATTGGTTGGTTCATCCAGCAATAAAAGATCAGGTTTCATTAATAGAATTTTAGCCAATTCAATTCGCATACGCCAACCACCACTAAACTCAGTTGTTTGGCGTTCAAAATCATATTGCGAAAAACCTAACCCACCTAACACTTGACTGATTTCAGCTGCAGTATCATGCCCTCCAGCCATTCTAAACCTTTCCTCTAAGTCATTAAATTCATTAATAATATCCAAATAAGCATTACTTTCATAATCGGTACGCTCTGTCAATTGCTTATTCGCCTCATTCATTCTTGTTTCCACATCATTCAGGAACTCAAATGCTGTTTGCGCCTCCTCCAATACAGTTCTCCCATCTTCAAACTCTAAATCCTGTCTTAAAAACCCAACAACTAATCCATTTGGAATAGAAACATTCCCATTATTAGGTGTTAAATCTTTTGCCAAAACTTTTAAGAGGGTTGATTTTCCCGCTCCATTCTTACCTGTTAATCCAATTTTATCTCCTTTATTTACCATAAAAGAGATATCTTTAAAAATGTCCTGCCCTCCGAAATAAAGGGACAAATTATTTACTGATACCATGGCTGCAAAAGTACTCTTTTTAGTTGCTAAAAATAATTTTACAATAATGATTGCTAAATTAATTTATGGGTGTATATTTGCAAACCTAAATCGCGGGGTGGAGCAGTTGGTAGCTCGTGGGGCTCATAACCCAAAGGTCGCAGGTTCGAGTCCTGTCCCCGCTACTAGATAAAAGAGAGCTTATTTGCTCTCTTTTGTTATGCCCAAAAATCATTTGGTCCAACAT
>JABJNS010000158.1 GCA_018664745.1 Flavobacteriales bacterium
AAGAATAGCTTTCACTACTTCTCTATCAATTTTTTCACCTATTAAACTATCCATTTTTGTATATGTTAATTCCACAGCAAAATGAGGAATAGGATTTGGATAAATATCAACTACTTCTGAAGAAATTGTTCCACCACAAATTTCTTGAACTAATAAAGATGCTCGTTTTAATGCATAAACCGTACTATTTGGGTCGCACCCTCTTTCAAAACGGAAAGAAGCATCCGTGCTAAGTGTGTGCCTTTTAGCAGTTTTACGAACGCTTACAGGATTAAAATAAGCAGATTCTAAAAACACATCAGTAGTACTTTCAGAAACCCCAGAATCAGCACCACCAAATACACCAGCAATACACATTGGACTACTAGTATTAGAAATCATCAAATCATCAGATGAAAGTTCTCTTTCTACATCATCTAAAGTAGTAAACTTAGTTTTATTCTTTATAGGAGCAACAACTACTTTTTCACCCTCAATTTTTGCAATATCAAAAGCATGTAAAGGTTGTCCCGTTTCATGCAGTACATAATTGGTTATATCTACTATATTATTAATAGGTGTTAGCCCAATAGCTTTTAGTTTATTTTGTAGCCAAGTAGGAGAATCAGACACTTTAATACCACTAATACTTACTCCAGAATATCTAGGACAAAGTTCAGTATCCTTCACTTCAACAGTAATAGTTTTTTTAGTGTTAGCTACTTTAAATTCTTCTACTGACGGTTTACACATTTGTAATTTACTGCCTTTATGATTTAAAACAGTAAGTAAATCACGAGCAACACCAATATGACCCATAGCATCAGAACGATTTGGAGTTAATCCTATATCAAACACTATATCAGATTCTAATTTGAAATATTCACTAGCAGGCATACCTACTTTTGCTTTAGTATCTAATACCATAATACCATCAGTATCTTCTCCAAGATCTAATTCATCTTCTCCGCAAATCATACCTACTGACTCTTCTCCTCTTATTTTTCCTTTTTTAATCTTAAATTTATTATCATCATCATAAAGCCAAGTACCCACTGTAGCTACAGGAACCTTTTGCCCAACAGCAACATTAGGAGCTCCACAAACTATTTGTAATGGCTCATCTTCTCCAATATTTACAGTTGTAAGGCTTAGTCTATCAGCATTTGGGTGTTGTATCTTTGTAAGTACTTCACCAATTACTACTCCTTTAAGGCCTCCTTTAATACTTTCTACAACCTCTATTCCCTCAACTTCAAGACCAGTATCAGTTAATAGAGTAGCAATCTCATCAGTAGGAAGATTAAGATTTAAGTAATTTTTTATCCAGTTATAAGATATTTTCATTTAGTGCAAAGATTTTTTTATGATAAAGACAAAAGTATAAAAATAGCATATTAGTTTACATTAATTCTTATTTAGGTTTTAAACATAAAAAAACCGAGCTATTTGCTCGGTTTTTTTTTATATTACATCATTTACTACTCTTAATAACCTCCACCAAAATTATAAGTAAGGCCAATATGAATATTTGAATTTTTTGCATCACCATCTCCTTCACTATCTATAGGCATCAAACCCATTTGGTATCCAGCATTAATAGAAATAGCCTCAGTAACTGCAAATCCAGCACCTAGATTTACACCAAAATCCATTGCGTTTGTATCGTCTTTCATATCAATTGTTCCATCAAATAATCCGCCAGTACCAGATATCTCAGCTTCAGCACCCATAAGTAAGCCAATATATGGTCCTACCATTAAAGACATTTGATCAGAAATAGCAAATGAAAGATTTAAAGGAATTTCTATGTAAGATAAATTCATGGAAACCTTTATTCCATCTTCAGAGTCTTCTGCTCCTTTAGTAGAATAAAGCGCTCCAGTTTTTAAAGTCATAGCATCTGACAATTCAAAGGCAGCAGAAACTCCAACATGCATGCCCATTTTCATGTCAGTTTCCATGTCTTCTCCTACTACATTTGCCATATTAAGGCCTGCCGTTGCTCCAAATTGTGCTTGTGCAAATACGCCTACACTTAGTAGCATTGCACATAAAATTGTAAAATTTTTCTTACTTGAAATGCTGTAATGTCTGCAC
>JABJNS010000159.1 GCA_018664745.1 Flavobacteriales bacterium
CTATTATTCAGAAGTACAAAGGAACTAGAGCTGAATACGAGTTTACCACAACTAATAAAGTAGTTCATAAACTATGGTTAGTCAATAATACAGATGACAACAATACCATTACAAATGCTTTTTCCACAATTGATAATTTATATATTGCAGATGGACATCACAGGTCGGCTTCCTCTGCCCTTTTAGCTCAAAATAGCAACAAAGCAAACAGTAAGTATTTTATGAGTTTCTTGATTGATGAAAACCAACTGAATATCATTAATTTTAACCGATTAGTAAAACATACTAACGGACTAAATCCTTCAGAGTTGATTACTGAAATTGGTAAGTCATTTACGGTAACAAAAAAAGGGAACACAACTTACTCCCCTACTTTAACGGATGAAATATCCATGTATTTAAATGAAGAATGGCATTCCTTAATTGCAATAGCTAGCACAGTAAAACAAGATTGTGTAAGCAAGTTGGATCCTGCTATTTTATCGAATAACATATTAGCACCAATCCTTAATATTACAGATGAGAAAACAGATAAAAATATTGTTTTTGAAGCAGGTACAACTCCTCTATCCGAAATTAAGAATAAAGTAGATAGCAAAGAATTTGAAGTGGCTTTTATACTAAAGCCTATTCCTATAAATGCATTAAAAGAAGTAGCTGACAACAACTTAAGTATGCCACCAAAAAGTACTTATATTGAACCAAAATTACGCTCTGGGCTAATTATTTATCCACTGGACTAATGACAATTGCTAGTAACTTAAAAGCAATAACAAGTAGTTTACCAAAAGAGGTAGCTTTAGTTGCTGTTTCCAAAACGAAACCCAATACTGCTATACTTGAGGCTTACCAAACAGGACAAAGAGTCTTTGGAGAAAATAAAGTGCAAGAACTTGTGCAAAAAGCAGAAGAACTACCCAAGGATATCGCTTGGCATATGATTGGTCATCTGCAAACGAATAAAGTAAGATTTATTGCTCCTTTTGTCTCTCTAATTCATGGGGTGGATAGCCTAAAATTATTGAAAGAAATAAATAAAAGAGCGGAGCAAAACAACAGAATAATTGACTGCCTTTTACAAGTACACATTGCAAGTGAAAGTACAAAGTTTGGCTTTGGTCTAAGTGAAGTTACAAGTGCTCTAAATCAAGCTGAAGAATTTAAGAATATCAGAATTACAGGACTGATGGGCATGGCAACTTTTACAGATGACACTCAGCAAGTAGTAAACGAATTCAAAAGCCTTAAAACTGTATTTGATAGTATAAAAAATGAGCACATCACTACCCTATCCATGGGGATGAGTGGCGATTACAAATTAGCAATTGAACAAGGTAGTACTATGATTCGTGTAGGAAGTGCTATATTTGGGCACAGAAACAAATAACATGAAAAAAGTAATCTCAACTAAAAATGCTCCTGCAGCAATTGGGCCTTATAGCCAAGCTATATTGAGTAATAATACGCTTTATTGCTCTGGTCAGATTGCAATAAACCCTACTACAGGAAACTTAGTAATGGAAAACATTACATCTGAAACAAATCAGGTAATGCAGAATATATTAGCAGTACTTACAGCAGCAGATATGGATTTTAGCAATGTAGTAAAGTGCAGTATATTCATGAAGGACATGAACGATTATGCAGCCATAAATGAAGTATATGCTAAGAGTTTTGAAGAAAATCCTCCTGCTCGTGAGGCAGTTCAAGTCTCGGTATTACCAAAGAATGTAAATGTAGAAATCTCTGTAATAGCCGTAAAATAATGGAACTTGCTCAGCAAATAATTAAAGGAAACCCAACTGCTTTAGGGCAAGGGATTACTCTATTAGAAAGCACTTTACCTGAGCATGAAGAACAATCACAAGAACTACTATCTGAATGTTTACCACATAGCGGAAAATCAATTAGAGTTGGTGTTACAGGAGTTCCTGGTGTAGGAAAGAGCACTTTTATTGAATCCTTTGGAAAACTACTTACCAGCCAAGGAAAAAAGGTTGCTGTATTAGCTATTGATCCTACAAGTGAAAGAACCCATGGAAGCATATTAGGAGATAAAAGCCGTATGCACGAACTAGCTGCTGATGAGAATGCCTTTATCCGCCCTAGCCCAAGTAGTGGAACGCTAGGTGGAGTAGCCAACAAAACACGCGAAAGCATTATTTTATGTGAGGCAGCAGGCTTTGAAATTATCCTTATTGAAACAGTTGGAGTTGGCCAAAGTGAAACTACAGTTAGTAATTTGGTGGATTTCTTTTTACTACTAATGCTAGCAGGTGCTGGTGATGAATTACAAGGTATAAAAAGAGGAATAATGGAGTTGGCTGATGCTTTAATAATCACCAAAGCAGATGGAGATAATTTGCAAAAAGCAAAAAATGCTGCTATGGAATATAAAAGAGCCTTGCACCTATTCCCTCCTATGGAAAATGGCTGGACCCCACAAGTTAGTACTTGCTCAGCTTTAGAAAATATTGGTGTATTAGAAATCTTTGAAACCATAAACAAGTTTGATACACAAATGATAAGTAGTGGTTGGAAAAATGAAAATAGAGAAAACCAAAATAGTTACTGGCTACACCATATAGTAAAAGAAGAATTAGGCAGCAAACAATACAACTCACTTAAAGCTGCAGGAAAACTTAAAATGCTGGAAAAAGAATTAACTAAAGGAAAAACTATTTGTCAGTTATTAAATAGTTTTTAATTATTTCTATAGGGCTTCCGCTTGTTCCTTTCTTAAATGGCATATTATATAATAGAAAATATGCTCTTTTGTTTTATTTTAACTAATAAAACAAATGCATTTTTTCTTTCTTTTTCCAGCCTGCCCTACTACTATATTCTGCAAAATAAATGATAACATCAGCTTGTGAAGCGTATTCCACAAAGAATATTTTCTTATCTGCCCTACTCGCATAATCTACAAAAAACCAATTTCCGTCATTCTTTCCTGCTCGGCTTTCGTAATCAACCTTATAAACAGATAAATCTGCTCTGCTTTCATAATCAGCAACAAATACTTTAATATCAGCTTGGCTTGCATATTCAACTGAGAATACTTTTTGAGCTTTAGTAATTGTTGCGCAACTAATTACCAAAATAAGGATTAAAATCATCTTTTTCATACTTCAAAACTACAAATTTATAAATAGAAAACAAAATCAAA